>NZ_JBYCCV010000006.1:0-113670 GCF_057473825.1 Aliterella sp. E5.1 | reverse complement strand
TTACTTTCTGCTTGACTGTCTCTAGGTCTAGATGAGGACAGGCTTGCGTTACTTGACTCCTGTACATTTATCTTTGCCAAAGTTCTCTCTATTTAATACTCTACTACCTCTGACCACAACTTAGTATGAACCGAGAAAATGATTGATTTAGTCTACTTGAGTAGACTTTATTGATTAGCCTGGGGTTTTAACCCTAGGCGGGAATGAAAACCCAATCATAAAACATAGCTTTTGATTAAATACTCACTTCCCCTCAACGATCGCTTCTGCTTGATGAACAAGCGATCGCAATTTATCAACCATTTGAGCATCAACACTTTGCCACAAACCCCGTTGATGCGCCTCTAACAACCTTTCTGCCATATCTCGCAACGCCCAAGGGTTTTTATCTTGCACAAAATCTTGCACGGCGGGATCGAACAAATAAGCATCCGCCACACCTTGATACATATAGTCTTCAACGCAACGAGTTGTAGCATCGTAAGCAAATAGATAATCTACCGTCGCCGCCATTTCAAACGCTCCTTTGTAGCCGTGACGCATTACGCCGCTAATCCACTTAGGATTGACGACACGAGAACGATACACTCTAGCTATTTCTTCCTTTAACTGACGGACGCGAGGATTGGCTGCAATGGAATTATCGCCAAAATAAGTTTGGGGATTTTTGCCTGTTAGAACCCGCACCGCCGCCGTTAAACCGCCTTGAAACTGGTAATAATCATCAGAATCTAACAAATCGTGTTCGCGGTTATCTTGATTGTGCAATACAACTTGCATACTCTTAAGTCTTTGTTCAAAAGCTTCCGGCGCAGATCGACCTTCTTTTTTGCCGGAGTAGGCGTAACAACTCCAATTGATATATGCACGCGCTAAATCGCTGTCATCGTTCCAATTTTGCGCCTCAATCAAACCTTGCAAACCCGCCCCATAAGCCCCAGGTTTAGAACCAAAAACTCGGTACTGGGAGTTTATTTGCGCTTGCTCTAAACTCAAACCCGATGCTAACCATGTTTGCACTTCGCTTTTTACTTTCGCGGCTATTGGGTTTTGATCTTCCGCTTCTTCTAACGCCGCTACTGCAACTACCGCCGCATCAAATAAATCGATTAAATTGGGAAAAGCATCGCGGAAAAAGCCCGAAATCCTCAGAGTTACATCCATGCGGGGACGACCTAACATTGATAAAGGCAAAATTTCAAAGTCTACCACTCGCCGCGAAACTCCGTCCCATACAGGCTGTACTCCAAGTAAAGCCAAAGCTTCGGCAATATCATCGCCTCCTGTCCGCATAGTCGAAGTTCCCCATACAGATAAACCCAAAGTTTGGGGATACTCGCCGTTCTCTTGGGTATAGCGTTCAATTAATACCTCTGCCGCCTTTTTGCCAATATTCCAGGCTGTTTCCGTGGGAATACCGCGAATATCTACCGAATAAAAATTACGCCCCGTTGGTAAAACTTCTGGACGACCCCGCGTAGGCGCACCCGAAGCACCGCTAGGAATGTAGCCGCCATCAAGTCCGTGCAATAAGTTGATAATTTCTCGGTCTGTTTGTTGCAATGCTGGGATTAGGCGGAGTTTTATCCAGTCCATAAACGGTACATTTTCTACATTTGCGATCGCCCTTGGCGCTACCCCCTGGGTAATCGCACTTTCAACCAAAAAAGCTGCATATTCTTCGATAACTTCCACCGCATCCCCCACCGTCCGACAAGCATAGTTTTTATCAGTGAGGATTTGCTGACTAATAGCTGATAAGGGAAGTCCCAAGTCTGTAGTTAAAGGGGCAAAATCTAGCCCCCAATCTTCTGCAATTGCAGAAGTTAGCCCAATTCGTCCATTACTAGGCTGACGAGAAATTGCAACTATCAAGTCTATCAACTGTCTACCTTGGGGACATTGCCCAAAAATATGCAAACCATCCCGAATTTGGGCTTCTTTTAGTTCGCACAAATAGCTATCTAGATAAGTCAAAATTGAAGATATTTCTGTAGAAGTATCTACAGCTAAATTTTCTTGGGTAACTAATTGCATAATGCGATCGCGTAAAATTGGCACTCGCACCGGATCTAAACCTTGAGCTTCGTAATACTCATCAACCAAGCCCTCCAATTGCTGCAAACCCCCATAAAGTTCGGCGCGAGTCATGGGCGGCGTGAGATGGTCTAAAATTACCGCCTGAGCGCGACGTTTAGCCTGCGATCCCTCCCCCGGATCGTTGACAATAAACGGGTAAAAATGCGGCATTGCCCCAAAAGCAACTTCTGGATAACATTCGTTTGATAAAGCTACACTTTTACCAGGCAACCATTCCAAATTGCCATGTTTACCCACATGAACGATCGCATTAGCACCAAATACTTCTCGCACCCAATAGTAAAAAGCTAAATAATCGTGGGTAGGTTCCAAGTCTGGCGCATGATAATTCAAACTAGGATCGAGATCGTAGCCTCTAGATGGTTGAATGCCTACAAATACATTACCTAACTGCACCCCAGCAATTGCAAACTTATCTTTCAAGCCACCCCAGCGATCGCAAATTCCTTTTTTTACTACTTCCGGTAAACTTGCAAAATACTCCTCATACTCTGCGCCTCCTAGAGATTGCCTAACTTTTCTCAATTCCCGTCCTTCAGGATCGTTAGTTACTCCAGACACCAATAATTGCATCAATTCGTCGCTACTGGCGGGTAAATCTTCCACCCCATAACCAAACCCTTGCAAAGCCTTTAGAATCTCTATGCAACTAGCGGGAGTATCCAAACCGACTCCATTTGCCAACCTACCATCGCGGTTAGGATAATTTGCCAAAATTAGGGCAATTTTTCGCTCTTGAGGTGGTGTGTTACGCAGACTTACCCATTTTGATGCCAAATCTGCCACAAAATCAATGCGATCGCGTCTAGGTTGATAAACAACCACGTCTGTCTCCAAGTCTGGATTTTGCGCCTCCACTCCCTTAAAAGAAATTGCTCTACTAATAATTCTCCCGTCTACTTCTGGTAAAGCTACATTCATTGCCAAATCGCGCGGTGAAAGTCCATGCAATTGCGCTTCCCAACTTTCTGCCGTACCGCTACTAAAAATTGCTTGCAATACTGGGATATCCAGCTTTTCCCACAAATCTAGTTGCGGCGTTTCCGTCTCCAACCGCGCCAAAGAAAAGCTAGTTGTATTGAGAAGTAAATCAACGCCTTGTAAATATTCCAATAACTCCGCTTGCGCTTCCAAGTCGCGCAAAGAAAATACAAATATTGGGATTGCTTGCAAATTTCTAGCCGTTAAAGCCTGACAGAGTGCTTCAATCGGGAGAGTATTTCCAGCTAAATAATGAGCGCGGTAGAATAAAATGCCAACTCTCGGCGCGTTAGAGACAGAATTATAAGGATACAAACCCACACGGGGAACGTTTTGGGGCGGTGGTGGATTGAAAAACGTAGAATTTTTTAAAGTGCGATCGCAAACAAACTCCAAAGCGTGAATAATATTTTCAACGCCACCCTCAGTAAAATAGCGCCACAACTTATTGACAGTAAACAAAGCAACGGTAGAATGATTAATTAATTCTGGATCTAGGCGATCGTCTCCAGGAATAACAATTAGTGCTGCACCTGTTTTCTGTACAGTTTCCTGCACTACTTCCAAGCCGTAACTCCAATAAGAGCGTCCCCCCAATAGCCGCAAAATAATTACTTGAGCTTTTTCTAAAACTTCCTCAGCGTAAGTATCAATAGTTAGCTGTTGCTGCAATTGCAAGAGATTGGCAACCCGCAAGGCTGGAAAACCGACAGGTAACTTACTTACGGCGGCGGCAATTGTTTGAATATCTGTATCCGCCGCCGTCAGCAATACTATAGGAGCGGGAGTTTGTTCTAAAAAGATTACTCCCTCAGCTTGAGGGTTCCATCCTCCCGGTGTGGCGCTAATCCGATGCACGATGTTTTTTGTAATGAGGAGCTACAAAATAGTAGCAATTTCTTTGAGATAGACGCGAGAAAATGGCTCGCTTTCTCCAAGATCGTATTGTTCGATCAATCCTTGACGTTTAATTGAGATACTGTTATGCTCCTTTGTTACCAAAATAGAGTCTCCGCTAATGTCTCGCGCCAACATCCTTTCAGTGTCGGTAGGATTATCCAAAATTACTACATTGCTACCCGTGTAAAACATCCCCTCTCTTTCGAGAATATTTCCCTGGTATTCGGCAATTAATAAGTCAAGTTTAGGATTGCGTAACAAGTTCTGTACGTTGCTGTTGTAATCTTTATTTAGGTTTTTTTCCGAGCGATTGACAAATACTCCCTCCTTGCAAACCGCGCCAATTGTCCAATCTGGGTGTTGTAAAAGAATATAGTCAATAATTGCTTCTAATTCTTCTTTGCCAATAAGATTGAAAGTAATTAGGGGAATTTTGGCATCGCTATTATCAGCAAAAAAAGTTTCCAAAATTCGAGCCGGAACATCCACACTTTCCCCGGTAGCAGGGTTGAGGTGCATAAAAATACCCGGCGCTGAATTTATCTCCAAAATGCCAAAACCGCCAGCTTTCCATGATTTCGATAAGTCAAGTGCGATCGCATCTATTCCCAAACAAGTTAACCTAAAATGCTGGGCGATATCTTGCGCCAACACAATATTATCAGGGTGAACCGATGAGGTTGCATCAATACTTACCCCACCCGCCGATAAGTTGGCGACTTTACGCAGATATACAAGCCTTCCTTTCTCAATAACGCTATCTAAAGTCAATCCTTGTTCTTCTAAAAACAACTCCATCGCCTCATCGCGCTGAATTTTACTCAAAGCTGAAGTTGGCGTATCTCTACGGGCTTTGGTGCGATTTTCCCGCTCAATTAATTCGTCAATAGTTAGTTTTCCATCACCTTCAACCCAAGCAGGGCGGCGCTCAGTAGCGGCGACAAATCTACCATTGACACACAGCAAGCGAAAATCTGCCCCCGAAACACTTTTTTCGACAATTACTCGCGTCGGTTGATCTTCAGGAATCGCCTTCACAGCCCGTGAAAAAGCCGCTTTCAATTCGTCCACGTCTTGCACATCCGCCGTCACCCCAATGCCTTTATGACCGACTACAGGCTTTACTGCTACCGGATAGCCAATACTTCTAGCTATAGAGATTGCTTCCTCGCGAGTCAAGACAATATTCCCTGTAGGTACGGGGAAGCCCAGAGTATGTAAAAAAGCCTTGCAATCATCTTTACGAGTAGTAAAATCTGAATCTATATGACTATCGCTATCAAAAGTAGTCGCTATACCGCGAACTTGCTTTTTGCCATAGCCGTATTGCATTAGTCCTTCATCCCACAGGTAAAAAGTAGGAATATCTTTAACGGCGGCGGTGCGTAACAAAGCATAAACTGTCGGACCACCGTAAACAGAGCGCCTAAACATATCCTGAATTACTTTAATCTGCTCGTCAAACACAATAGATTGGTTTTGCGTCATCGCCTCAAACCAGTCCCAAACAAAGTAAACTACTGCTCTACTCGTCCGAGCGTGTAGCGATTGAACTCCAATGATTGCTTCATCTTCTCCAGGTTTGCAACTCCACTTATCTAAATGCAAGCCCATATCTAACTGTCCAACTTCTGCAACCGTGCGGGCAAATAAATGTGCGTAGGAGTTGTAACCACCTTCAACATTGAGCATTTGAGGATAAAGTTCGCCAATTATTTGTAAATACTCCTCAATTTCTAATGGTTCTTTGAACCCCGTCAGCGCGAAATTAAATACCAATGCTCCTGTCTCTAAGTAAGGGTTTGCTCCTTGGTAATGCTTAATATTAAAAATATCGAATGCGTCAGATTTTCTCGCATTGACGCGAACCGTCTCCGTGCTACGAGCTTGAACCATAAAAAATCTCCTTTTAGCTAAACGCCCTCTTTTGAAGATATAACTTTTGAAAGGTGTAGGTCATCACACTTTTGTTTAACAATACAAACAACACTTTAGAAAATCCATTTATGAGACAGCCAAATATATCTCCCCAAGAAGCTGAACTCAGAGATGAAATTAAAGAACTGGCTGAGAAAGCTTTTCACCTCAAGTTAATTGCTGGTTATGGAGCTGGACCAGATAACGATGAATACCAAATTGTATATGAAGGAAAACCAAGACATTTACCTTTAGAAAGGCTAGAGATTTTCTCAACGATTTGATTGCGCGGAGTCTTGCCGTCGAATAGTCTTTAATTACTGCACAATTTAAAATTCTTTTTAGTAAACTTGGGTACTATCCATCTTTTTTTTAATGGCAAAAACCTTAGTCTTTATTTTTGTAATTAAATACCTCGAAGGATTAAAAGTTTCTGTATAAATATCTACCAAATAGTAGTTTTATCTATCAATTTCCTCATGCTTTATTGAAATTACTAATAAACGCTTGTAAGGAACATCATTGTGAGTGAAAGCAGTGGGCAGCTACTAATTATTGGTGGTGCAGAAGACAAAGAAGGAGATTGCAAAATTCTCCGGGAATTTGTGCGTCGCGCTGGGGGTGTAAATGCGCGCATTGTAGTGATGACTGTAGCCACAGAAATGCCTAGAGAAGTAGGAGAAAACTACATTAAAGTATTCGAGCGCTTAGGAGCGGAAGATATTCGCATAGTAGATACTGTCCAGCGTGAAGATGCCAGTTCTTCTACTTACTTAGAAGCAGTGAATAAAGCGACGGGCGTATTTTTTACTGGCGGCGATCAATCTCGAATTACCAGCATACTTAAAGACACCGAAATCGATGCAGCGATTCACAAACGCTACCAAGAAGGAATAGTAGTTGCAGGTACAAGTGCGGGTGCAGCGATGATGCCTGACGTGATGATTGTTGAAGGAGATTCCGAGACAAATCCGCGCGTTAATATGGTAGAAATGGCTCCTGGTATGGGTTTTCTGCCCGGAATAGTAATAGATCAGCATTTCCTCCAGCGTGGGCGTTTGAGGCGCTTACTTTCGGCTCTAGTACAGCAACCCGCAGTCTTAGGGCTTGGGATTGATGAAAATACTTCTGTATTAGTGCAGAACAATAAGTTGCAAGTAGTCGGCGAAGGCGCTGTAACTGTTGTAGATGTAGCGGACGTAATGCACACAAATATCGATGAAATCCTCAAAGATGAGGCTTTAGCAATTTGTGGCGCTAAGTTGCATATTCTCCCTGATGGTTACAAGTTTGACTTAACTTCGCGTAAGCCTGTTGTTGAGGATCTTGTAGAAAGAGAAATAGCAGCAACAAGCGCTTAAGCTGCTGGGCGATAAATATATTTAACAAACGTTAGGGCTTAAAATGCTATTTTTAAGCCCTAACTACTTTTTATGCCCGTTGATTTTACTAAAGTTATTGAGCCTCTGCGTCATGGCTTAATTGTCTCTTGTCAAGCGCCTGCAAATTCCCCACTATACGAACCTAGCGTTATAGCCGCGATCGCCCAAGCCTCGATCAACCAAGGTGCAGTTGCAATCAGAATCGATACCCCCGCCCACATTCAATCAGTCAAACAACGCTGCAATGCGCCGATAATTGGGCTGTGGAAGCAAATAATATCCGGGTATGAAGTGTACATTACACCGCAATTTCATCACGCCGAAGTAATCGCTCAAGCGGGAGCAGATATCATTGCTATAGATGCCACAACTAGAGAGCGTCCCGGAGGGGAAACTATTACTAGCTTAATTACTCAGATTCACAAACTAGGTAAACCCGTAATGGCAGATGTAGATACTATAGAAAATGCGATCGCCGCTATAAACGCAGGTGCAGATATAGTAGGAACTACTTTGTACGGTTACACAAGTCAAACCCAAGGTTTAACACCTCCAGGCTTTGAATTACTAAGTCAAATAGTCAAGCTAAATATTCCCGCAATTTGTGAAGGTGGCGTTTCTTCCCCGCAAATGGCGCGTCAAGCTTTAGACTTAGGAGCTTACGCTGTGGTAGTGGGTACAGCAATTACCGGAATAGATTTGCAAGTTAAAGCCTATCAAAACGCGATCGCACATTAACTAGCTACCCGCTTAAACACAATCATATTCTTACCTATTACCGGGCTTCTCGCTAACAAAGTTCCTTGGGAGTCGGTAATTTCTAGGTGCGTGAAATCTAATTGTTGTGACTCATCGCGCAGCTTTCGGGCTAATTTATCTTGCTCCGATTGTCCGAGACTATACCAATCGTCTTTAACTTGAACAACTAAATTGCCACCCGCAAAATTAGCTCTAATTGATTGAATTAAACCATCAGAAATGCGATCGCCCTCTTTAGTTATTTGCTCCTGAATCGATGCAATCAAGCTTTGTTCTGGTGTCAGTTCTACCTTGGGTACAGGAGTCGGTTCGACTTCTTCGGGTGGCGGGGAAACTTCTATTTCGGGTGTGGGGATAACTTCTATAGGTTTACTTTCTTCTATTGGCGGTGTTAATTCTGGTTCAGGAGTTGTAGCTGGTTCTGGTTCAGGAGTAGTTACAACTGGTACAGGTTCATTCGGGATAGTAGCTACTTGCGGCGGTGAATTTGAAAATGAAGTAGTTATCCATACTACAACTACTAATAATCCAGCAATAATACCCGTTAAACCTAGATCGGATAACTTCGCTGACAGATTTCTTGGTAGCAAAAAGCGAATTGGTGCTAGTATCCTACTCCAAAATCGCTGAACTTGAACAAAAGTATTTGATGAATCTGGGGGGGATTCGGATTCAATTGCGGCGATCGCATTTTCCGATACCCGAATTATTCCCTGTAAAATTTTGACACTTTGCGCCTGCAAAATCGACGGACTTTGTTTTTTTGGCGGCGGTGAATTTGACCTGTTCTGTGACATTAAATTTTCCCATAACACAGCAAATAGGCTAAATTTTTACGAGTGCGGCGAAAGTTCTGGATACATAATACTGTTTTCCAGGCTTTAGCCCTAATTTATCATTCACTTGCAACGCCAGGTAATATATGCCCCTCAAACGCCGTCATTTCCTAGGTTTAAGTAGCTTTAGCGCCCTTGGTTTAGCTTTTTTGCTCGACAAACTCAAGAAATCGAACGCTTCTAGTAGTGTAAATGTAGAAGCAGCTAATTCTGTTAAGTATGCGTCCACCTCAGAAATTCCTTTGCGTTTTGTTTCTGTCGCCGACACGGGAACGGGGGATAAAGGGCAATATGCAGTAGCTGAAGCAATGACGCGCTATTACCAGCAAAAGCCTTACAAATTAGTAATTTTAGCTGGAGATAATATTTACAACAATGGTGAAATTGAAAAAATCAATGCTGTATTTGAGCGTCCTTATCAAAAATTACTTAAGCAAGGCGTAAAATTTCAAGCGTGTTTGGGAAATCACGACATCCGCACGGCTAACGGCGAACCTCAAGTACGCTATCCCAACTTCAATATGGCAGGGCGTTACTATACTTTTGGGCAAGATGCAGTTCAATTTTTTGCCTTAGACACCAACCATAACGCCGATTGGAAAACTCAACTATCCTGGCTAGACAAAGAACTTAGCCAAAGTATTGCACCTTGGAAAATAGTATTTGGACATCACCAAATTTATTCATCTGGTCATTATGGTTTAAATCAGCCTTTCGTCAAAACCCTAACGCCAATTTTTCAAAAGTACGGAGTCCAACTTTACATCAACGGACACGACCATCATTACGAACGTACCCGCACTATTAACGGTATTACCTACCTAACTTGTGGCGCAGGGGCGGGGACTCGCCCGATAGTTACTTCCGAGTGGACAGCACACGCCCAAAGCAAACTTAGTTTTGCCGCCTTTGATTTGTATAGCGATCGCTTAGAAATTAGCGGTATTAATACCAAGTCTGTCATTTTTGACAAAGGTATTATCCCTGTGAAAAATATTTAAGCAACTATTATGAGCGCTAGACAGTTCGATAATCTCTGCAAATACCTTTGCGAAAAGTATCCTAACAGTTTTGCTACTTGGTTACTAGGTAAACCTATTACGGTGGGAGAAATTATTAAAAGCGAACTAAGTATCGAACCAATCCGTGCCGATTCCGTAACTTTTCTTCGTACCCAAGAAAGAATTTTGCATATTGAATTTCAAGTTGAAGTTGATACCAACCCACCGCTACCCTTACGAATGCTAGATTATTGGGTAAGATTGCACCGTCGTTATCGCCTACCTATTACCCAAGTTGTAATTTTGCTCAAAAAACCTGCAAAAGCAACAGTTATCGAAACAGGGGTTAATTTAGAAAATACTAGCCACAGCTATCAAGTTGTGCGAATGTGGGAGCAAAATCCAGCATTATTTTTGGAAGACACTGCACTCCTTCCCTTAGCTACCTTAGCAGCTACCCAAGCGCCAGAGACATTATTAACCCAAATTTCTCAGCAAATTAGTAACATAGAATCATTAGAGGAGCGACAAGACGTAGCTATATGCACTCAGTTACTAGCAGGCTTGAAGTTTAAGAAACAATTGATTCGTCAATTCTTCAGAGAGGAAATTATGCAAGAATCAGTAATTTATCAAGAAATTCTCCAAAAAGGTTTACAACAAGGCGTACAGCAAGGTCTACAGCAAGGGGAATTAGCTGTAGTTGTGCGCCAACTTACACGCCGAATTGGGACGGTTCCCAAAGAAATGCGATCTCAAATTGAAGTTTTACCGCTCCCCCAGTTAGAAAATTTGGCTGAAGCTTTATTAGATTTTACCAACCTCAGTGACTTAGTAGCTTGGTTAGAAGCTAATACAGAAAGCTAAATGCGATCGCTTAAAAATTTAGCTGTATTGACATTAACAGTTGTGCTTTTGACGGGGTGCGATTAACTTGAAAGTAGTTTAGATAAAAAGTCCTAATGATTCTTGAAGCGGTAATGCTTAGTATCAAGCCTAGTCTAGAAAATGATTTTGAATCTGCTTTTCAACAAGCTTCAAGCATTGTCGCGTCTATGGACGGATACTTATCTCATGAACTTCATAGATGCTTAGAAGTACAAGGAAAATATCTACTGCTTATTAGATGGAGAACTTTAGAAGCTCATACTATTGGCTTTAGAAATTCTAATGAGTATCAACAATGGAAAAACTTACTACATCATTTTTATGAGCCATTCCCAACAGTTGAGCATTTCGATAAAATTGTTTCATCTTAATGACGATGAAACAATGCTTAAGTTATTTCGTAAAAGCGTTTTAGTATGATGTAATTAATATTTCGGTAATCTTACCTCGTTTTTCTGCCTTAGAATTAATAGCTCTTGATGCCAATATCTCGTAAATATTAAAATCATTATAAAGTTCCCGAATAAAGGCACAATCAGAGTTAGACAACATAACTTTTACTCCCCGATTGGCTAGTTTAGCAAACGTATTTCTCAGCTTAATTTGCTCTGTTTCCTTAAAAATATAGCGGCTGTAAGTTGTAAAGTTGCTAGTAGCACTTAGAGGATAATAAGGTGGATCGAAATATACAAAGTCTTGCTCATTTTTAGCGCTAACATCATCATACTGTTTTATCGAAACTGTTACAGATTGCAGAGCTACAGAAGCAGAATGAAGTAAATTCGCATTGCAAATTGTAGGATTTTTGTACTTACCCATTGGCACATTAAATTGACCTTTAGAGTTTTCTCTATATAGCCCGTTAAAGCAAGTTTTATTTAAATAAATAAATCGTGCGGCTCTTTCTATCTCTGAACCTTCCGACTGCGAACGCATTTGATAGTAATAATCTTTACTATGCTGCAACTGATGATTAATTAGTAACTTAATTAACGGCTCAACGTTGTTTTTTATACAACAGTAGGTGCTAATCAATTCAGGATTAATATCGGAAATAAACTTATTGGCATCAGGTCTAACACCGCAAAAGTAAAAAAATACCGCACCCCCACCCAAAAAAGGCTCATAGTAATTGGTAAAACTTTGAGGAAAATAGGGAATATATTGTTCAATTAGCTTACTTTTACCACCAGCCCATTTTAAAAAAGGACGACAAGGCGGGGAACTTACTTGCAGCATTTAAACCTACTAACAACCTTGATTATTGTTACTGAGCGAAGCAGAAGTATTGCTTAACCTCTCATTATCTTTATAGCTGGTGCGGTTCGTTGCCAAAACTAACAACACTAATGACCTGGAATTGCTATAGTAAAATATTGAAAAAACCCATATAGAAAGATATGTTTGACGGATTTTGGGACAACGTGTCGCGTTACCCGCGCTACCTAGTGACGATTATATTGGGAGTGGCTATCAACGCCTTTGCACCCCTAGCGCCTTTATTTAAACGCCCCGTAAGTGCGATCGCTCTTATTAGCCTACTATTTGGTGTAATTGTTTTTACCGTCTTTACCCTCCGCGCAATGTTGGGTTTGAGTACGGTATAGACTAGATTTGAATAATACAACATACCCCATCAGGAGCCGAAATAACTATGGCTACAAACCGTCGCGTTTCTCGCGTTGCCGAATTAATTAAACGCGAAGTTAGCCAAATGCTCATCCACGATATAAAAGATGACCGTGTAGGCTCAGGCATGGTCAGTGTAACCGATGTAGTAGTATCAGGCGACCTCCAACACGCCAAAATATTTGTCAGCGTCTATGGTAGTGAAGAAGCAAAAATAGAAACAATGGCAGGACTAAAATCTGCTACAGGCTTTGTGCGTACCGAATTAGGGCAAAGAGTATGCCTGCGTCGGACTCCAGAAGTCATATTTCAAGAAGATCCTTCCATCGAACGAGGTACTAAGGTACTTTCGTTACTTAACCAGCTAAACCACGATCGCCCCGCCGATCAAAACTTAGAGTCCGATGAGTATGACGACGAATATTTAGACGACGAAGACAAATAGGTTTTGCAGCAAAATATGCAGATAGAATACCTAAGTTTAAGTATTTAGGTAAGTTCCGATTATGACCGCATCTCTACCCGATCTAGACACGCTTACCCTAGCGCAGCAAGTAGCCCAAATGGTTGTAGTCCGTACCTGCGGCTACTTGTTCGATCATCAAATTCCTTACCCAGAATGGGAAGCAACTACTGCAACTATGCAGCACTTGGTGGAATTAGGAATTGGCGGCGTAATTTTTCTCGGAGGGAGTGCGGCGGAATTAGCCCTAAGAACGCAGCAAATGCAAAACTGGGCAAAAATTCCCTTACTAATTGCGGCGGATATAGAGGAAGGTGTTGGGCAAAGATTTCCTGGTGCTACTTGGTTTGCGCCACCGATGGCAATTAGTCAAATTGCCCGAACTAATCCCCAACTTGCAGCCCAATACGCCGAAAAAATGGGAGCGATTACCGCCGCCGAAGCTTTGGCAATTGGCATTAATTGGATACTTGCGCCAGTAGTAGATGTCAACAACAATCCCGATAACCCAGTAATTAATGTCCGCGCTTTTGGTGAAACTCCATCCGTTGTTAGCCCTTTAGCCAATGCTTTTATTGCAGGCGCGAAAGCTTACCCCGTACTCACCACCGCAAAGCATTTTCCCGGTCATGGCGATACTACCACCGATTCTCATGTCGATTTGCCCGTTTTAGCTCATTCTCCCAGCCGCTTAGCAGAGATTGAATTAGCGCCCTTTACAAGCGCGATCGCATCGGGGGTAGATGCGGTGATGAGCGCCCACCTACTTATTGAGTGTTGGGACTCACAGTATCCTGCAACCCTATCTAAGCCAATCTTAACCGGGCAACTGCGCGATCGCCTTGGTTTTACAGGCTTAATTGTCACCGATGCTTTAATGATGGATGCGATTTCTAAACGCTACGGAATTAATGAATCTCCCGTTTTAGCTGTAGAAGCTGGGGCAGATATTTTACTTATGCCCTCCGACCCCGAAGGCGCTATCAATGCGGTGTGTGAGGCGGTCAAGAGCGGTCGGATTTCGGCGCAAAGGATTCGCGACTCGGTAGAACGAATTTGGCACGCCAAGCGCCGGGTAGAAGGGATAAAAATAGAGCCAAGTAATATTGCTCTAGAACTAGCTAAACCGGAGGCGCTAGAAACGGTTAATCAAATCTTGCGTTGCTCGCAGGTAGTTAGCGGGAAAGTCCCTCTACTACCATCTCCCAACGAACGCAACTTGATTGTGGTAGACAATTTGCTCGGTAGCGGTAAGTTTTTAACTGAACAAAGCCCCGCGATCGCGTTGCCTAAATCTCTTGGCTATACTACGGTGTTATGCGATCGCCACACGCCTTTTGACCCTACGCCAGAAACTGACAACATACCTACTTTGCTGCAACTATTTATTCGCGGCAATCCTTTTCGCGGTAGTGCAGGTTTAACTCAAGTAGGCATTGATTGGTTTAAAAAATTATTAAACTCTAATACCCTACAAGCTTTAGTGATTTACGGTAGTCCTTATGTTCTCGAAAAGCTCACCCCAGCTATGAATTCTGAGATACCTTGTATTTTTTCCTACGGACAAATTCCTCAAGTACAAACTATTGCTTTGCACGCCTTATTTAAGAAATAACTCTAGTCTATCCAAAGACGTATTTTGTTTATTGGTTGCTAGGATAATAATCAAGTAGCAAGCTTATTAAAAGAGTTATATTTCTCCTAAAGCCCTGCAAAACAGCCAAAAAATAGATTTAGTTACAACTATAACCACAAATAATTTTTAGATTAATTTGTCAACATTTGCTGACTATTGCAACATATGTTAATATAATTTCTATAGCTATAGCGCCACAATAGAAATAATTCAGTATAACGAACTACAAAACTGTGGCTACTGAGGCTGATCTTAATAATGTTTGTTAGCCTGGTGAGCGTTCATCGCGATAAAACAAAATGAGTAATTAGGTTAAAACCATGAGTGTCAATACGTTGCCATCAATTCGATATTCTTTGAATGTAATTAAAGATGAAGCACGTCAATTAGTAGAAAAAGGTGTAATCAGTAGGCAGCAGCCAATCTACACTTTGTGCGAGTACATTCCACCACGGGAATGGGTTTGTGTAGAATGCGAGTTGGAACAATGTGACTTTTTGCTGCGCGATCGCATCGGCGACTTAATCGGTCGGGAACATTGGGACAACGACTAATTTTAGAGTTCTAGACAGCAACAAGTACTGTCAAATACCCAATGCTAACTGCGACCAGTTAACGGAGCTTGGGTAGATGGAGAGGAGACACCACAAAGAAGTTGCAAAGATTAATACAAAAATCGGTTAACCATAACAGTTAGAGTTTTGTAGAGGTTTAAAATAAATCACTACAACCTACTAACTGATAAATTTTTTAACTACTTAATGCTTTAACCCACCTGTTCTAAATATTGGTTAAGGTCTTCAATCAAGCGGGTTAATTCTGCTTCGGTAGTTAACCGGACGTTCTCATCGCGCAAAGTAATCAAGACTTTAGCCGCAAAAGGGGTAGCCCAAATATTGGGATTGCAGAAAATTTCGAGAAATACCTTCCCTGTGTAACGGTATTCTAGTGGCGGTTGGGGTTTGGACTTCGTGCCGGGAGTTTTTACCCCCGCCGCTTTAATATTAGTCATTAATTGCGCGATCGCATTTTGCATTTCTCGCGCGGATTCGGCAGAGAAGCTAAAAGACACCGAACCTTCAACTAAATTGAGGGTTAAATTATTTGCAGACATAAAGCCAGGTAACTATATTAGGTTTTCAACTTATGTTACCTGGCAAGCGACACTGGTATCGCCCATTTTTAACTATCTATCCTAGGGTAAAACTTGTTTTAAAGCAGCTATGAGTGTATCGACATTTTCCGTGCGGCTGTTGTAACCCATTAGTCCAATCCGCCAAACTTTCTGAGCCAATTCTCCCAAGCCGCCGCCAATTTCAATATTGTAGTCATTGAGTAACTGGCGGGAAATTGCTTTCCCGTCTACACCTTCAGGAATGCGGACAGTGGTTAGTGTTGGCAGTCTAAATTCTTGCTCTACGTGCAGTTTTAAACCCAAGTTTTCTAACTCCTGCCACAAATACTCTACCGTTTGTTGGTGGCGCTGCCAGGAATTTTCAACCCCTTCTTGTGCTAGTAGCCGCAAAGCCTCCCGCAGGGCGTAGTAGAGGTTAATCGGGGCGGTATGGTGATAGGTGCGCTCTTTGCCCCAATACTTGCTTAATAACTCCATATCCAAATACCAGTTGCTAACTTTTGTCTGGCGCTGTTGCAACTTTTCCACAGCGCGGGGACTCATAGTTAAAGGCGAAGCACCAGGGGGACAGCCCAAACCTTTTTGACTGCAACTATAGGCTAAATCTACTCCCCATTCATCCAAAAATAACGGTACTCCACCTAAACTTGTCACCGAATCTACCAATAGTAGACAGCCAAATTCGCGGCACAATTCTCCCACCCCCGTGAGCGGCTGACGCGCCCCGGTAGAAGTTTCGGCATGAACTAGCGCCAAAATAGCCGGACGATGAGCTTCTAGGGCGCTGCGGAGTTCTTGTAAGTTAAAAACTTGCCCCCAAGGTTTGGTTATAGTGCGTACTTCTGCGCCATAGCGCCCTGCCATATCTACTAACCGATTGCCAAAGTATCCAGCTACGCCAATCAGGACAGTATCGCCAGGTTCAATTGAATTTGCGATCGCGCCTTCCATAGCAGCGCTTCCCGTGCCGCTAATTGCAATAGTTAGGGGGTTTTCTGTTTGCCACACATACCGTAGCAACGACTGAATTTCATCCATCAGCGTCAAAAATGCCGGATCGAGATGTCCTACAGGAGGCGTATTCATTGCCTGGAGAACGTCAGGGTGAGCATTAGATGGTCCTGGTCCTAGCAGCAGACGCTCTGGCATCTCTAAAGGTGCAAGTTGCCGCCGTTGGCTGTTATTGATGGCTGGTGTTTGGGTAAGTTGCATAGTGATTAATCAGGAGGATAAATATAAGTTTAAAGGTTGGCATGGGCAAAATAATTTGCTCTTGACTGCTTTACAAGGTGATCGCAACTTTTATTGCTTCAAGGGAGTAACGTTACTAAATGTTATGCTCACGCCTAAAAAATTGCGCTCAAAATCTGAAATTGGGACTATATCTATATCTAGATTGTAGATACTCTTAGCTGTTGACCATTGAGCATTTTTAACTTTGACTCGACAACGATTGTGCAAACTCTGCTCGAACTTTGAGTACAATTCAACAAACTGAGCAATGAACTGCGACTTTTTCAAGGGATGCCCTAAATCGTTGGCTGACACATTCAATAAAGCCCTCGCACTTTCATTTGCCCCGATTATGATGCCGTCTTGAGACACAATTAACTGAGCAATAGGATGAGTTTCAAACGCTGATTGCCAAAGATTTTTGCAGTCTAACACCGCGTCTTTATTTGCTTGGGGATTTTTGTTGCTTAACATCAAGACATCGTTAGCACCTAAGTTAGCTCCTTTACTAAAAATACGGTGCTTGATATTAATAGGGGTAAACAGAAACGGGCGGCTGACTAAAGTTTCTGCTTTACCTAAAAAAATAAAGCCAAAGTTTTTTAGGGCAAAATGAAAGCGGATCAAAATTCTTACTTGCGCTTCGTGGTTGAAATACATAAGCGTATTACGGCACACTAATAAGTCAAGCTTAGAAATTGGCGCATCCTCAAGCAAATTGTGACGAGCAAAAATTACCCGGCGACGCAATGCAGGATTGAAAATATAGCCTTGGGGAGTTGACTCAAAATACTTGTTTAAAAGTGCTACGGGGACACCTGCTACCTCGGAGTTAGTATAACGATGCTGTCGTGCTTGTCTTAAAGCAGCTTCATCTACGTCAGTAGCGTAAATTTGGACTCGCTGTAAATACTGCTCCATTCCCAAAGCTTCAACAAAAAGAAGTGCCAAAGTGTATGCTTCTTCTCCTGACGCACAACTGGCGCTCCAGATCCGGATTGGCTCGTGAGCTTTTTTCTTACTAATAATTTTGGGGATAACTTCGTCAGCTAGGTACTTCCAAGCGTCTGGATCGCGAAAAAAAACTGTAAAGTTGATAAAAATAGCATCAAGTAAGCAGGAAATTTCTTCAGGATGTTGTTTGAGATAGTCTAAGTAGCTGCTATAACTCCCGACTCCAACCTGACGCATCCTTACTCCCAATCGACGTTGCAAGGTTGATTGCTTGTAAACAGTCAAGTCGCAGCCTTGGTTTTGCTTAAGGTATTCTAAGAAAGTATCTAGTTCGCGATCGCTCATCGTTTAGTAGTTATTCATATCTACCAGTAGCTGCGATATCGCTAATAATCTCAGCTTCTCCGGCTTCTTGAGTTTAAATACTTACTCTAGGCTAACGCGAACATTTAATTTTGGGATATTAAAAAACTATAAATTTTTTATTAATTAAGCTCGGCAAAAATTAAATTTATTTAGTAAAAACCTACAATTATTTCTATTTTTGTTGTAATGTTTTTGTTTAAAAACTCCACAACTTCCTTGACTTTTATTTCATCGACATAATCGCCATCGTGCATAAATAAATTTTGGAATTGTAAATTTTTACGCTCAAATTCTTTTTGTAAAGCACCCACAAACTGAACTACATCTAAAGACTCAAGAGCCAAGCCTTCCATTAACCTAGTTTCTGCATCAATTTAATTAATAGCATTCAATTTCAATCAGCAATCATGTCTTGAAATACAGACATTTCAATTAAGGGTAGTAAATTTCACCAAGCTTAAAAAAGTAAAAACATTTTTCTTTCAGCAGGTTCAAAGCTTACTTTAACTATTGCTACTCATCAATATCTACTCACTTTACTTTAGGCGTAAAGGACATAAGATTAGTTTTCCAACAATTAAATCATTTTAGTAATTGAATCGATTATGACACTTGCTTATTAATTTAGGCGCGATCGCTTTGCCATGAATGCAAGAGCAAAGCGATCGCCCGATTCGTTTACACAGTGCTAGGAGCAGTAACCAATACCTCACCTTTGAGCATCCTCTGGGCAGCATCTAACAAAGCTTCCTCAAGATACGGCTTGATAAAGTAACCACTTGCACCTAATTGAACTGCCATTTGGCGATGGCGATCAGAACCGCGAGAAGTGAGCATCGCAATGGGTAGATTCTGAAAATTTGGGCTTTTATGGATGCGAGACAGTAACTCTAATCCATCCATTCTGGGCATTTCAATATCGCAAAAGACGATATCGCAAGGTAGCCCATCATTTAATTTATCCCAAGCTTCTTGACCATCACGAGCTTGCTCGGTACGGTAGCCAGCGTTATTAAAGGTCATTGACAGCAGTTCTCGAACAGTAATCGAGTCATCCACAATCAATACCATTGGCTCGGTTTTGACCAAAGGTTTAGCAGGAATTCTGCCATTAGCAGAATCCGGCAGATTAAGCGGTGTTCGTTGCAGTCGTCCTGTTGCCAGTGCCATTAATTCTAGTACGTCAGCAATGGGCATAATTCGCCCATCTCCCATGACTGTAGCTCCAGAAACTCCCAAGGGTTTCGGTGCGGGAGCTTCAAACTGCTTAATAACAATTTCTTGCTCCCCTAACACTTGATCGACTTGCACTGCCATAAACGTGTTGCCACTGCGGAGGACAATCAGTGAAATTGTGTCTTCTGAGCGACCGCTACCGTAGATGCTGCCACGGCTGAGGTGGCGATTGTAGGTTAAAAGTTCTTTGAGGTGTTTAAATGGCAGCAAGGAGTTGTCCCGCCAAGCAAAGCAAGTTTGTCCTTGAGCGTTCGTAACTACATCTTTAACTGGAAGCTCGATCATTTGCTCCACACCATCCATGGGGAAGGCAATACGAGCTTTATCGCTCAAGCAGTATAGCGCCTTACAAATACTCAGAGTTAGAGGCAGACGAATAGTAAAAGTAGTTCCCGATCCTAAAATAGAATCCGTACTAATCGAGCCGCGCATCCCAGTTAAGCTAGTTTGCACGACATCCATCCCAATGCCTCGTCCAGCAAATTCATCAATGGTGTCTTTTATACTAAAACCAGGATGAAATAGCAGGTTATAAATATCTAAGCGCGCCATAGTTTGAGCTTTTTCTGGAGAAACTAGCCCTTTTTCAATAGCTTTAGCTAAAACTTTGTCAGTATCAATGCCAGCACCATCATCAGTTACAGAAATAACAGTTTGATTACCTTGGTAGAATGCCTGAATAGTTATTTTTCCCGTGGGTGATTTGCCATTGCTGATTCGCACATCTGGGGTTTCAATTCCATGAGCAATGGCGTTATTCACCAAATGACTCATGGGATCGTACAGTTGCTCTAATAGCACTTTATCGATTAAGGTGTCTTGACCATTAACGATCAGTTCAGCTTGCTTACCACTCTTGAGAGAAATATCTCTAACAGCACGGGGCAATCTACTCGCAATCTCGGCAAACGTGACCATGCGCGATTGGGTTACGCCTTCTTGCAATTGAGTTGTAACTTGGCGAAACTGACGAGCTACTTGATCGGTTTCATCGGTTACAAATTCGATGTCAGAAGAAGATTCGCGCACCCGGACAATTAGCTCAATCATCTGCTGCGTGAGGGTATGGAAGCCAGTGAAGCGATCCATTTCTAAAGCATCAAAATCAACACCTATAGCATGAGTATTGCTGTTGTCTGGGACAACGGATGGATTGGCTTCTTTTTTGCGATTGGTAAGAGAGCTTTGCAACAAACTCCGTTCGTACAATTCCTGCATTTTGAACCCTACTTCGCTTAGTTGTTGCACTTTACTAAGTAGGTTATCTAGAAATTGTCTGAGCCTTTGTTGATCTTGTTCTAAGCTATTGCGATAAACAACCAGTTCCCCAACCAAGTTACTAATGTTGTCTAAGTGCTTGACTGGCACGCGCATCATTTGCTCAAATACTGCCCGCTTGGGACTAGCTGCCAGACTCGGTTCTGGTGCTTCTATTGCTGGGGGGATACTCGGCGCGTTATTTGGCGTATCTAATTGGAGAGGAGAACCCAAAAATACGGGGGTTGGTTCTAGTAGCTCATCTAAATCGTCAAATTTATCTTCTGCTATGGGTTCGGTAGTTTCTAGCGATCGCTCGTTAGTGAATTGAACTTGACTATCATCCGCCGCTACTACTTGTAAGTCATCTTGGGCAGCAAACAGATTTGCTTCTACTTCGTCTGCGGCAGCAAATACTTCGTCGTCCCAGAAGTTTTCGCCTTCTTCATTATCGTTTTGGGCGGTATTGTCCTCAAACAGATCGGTAAAGTTAAATTGGGCAATGGGGAATTCTTGAAACGTAGTTTGATCCGTAAACAAGTTATCGAGTGCTAACATCTTGCTTTGAGACTCAGCATCTAGATAACCTGGGGTTAAGACTTCGTCAGCGTCTGTTTCTAGCTCGAACAAAGCGGCTATTTCCCGATCTTCAGATTCAAACTCAAATAAATCATCGGCGATCACACTAGATGTCGTGGTTTCAAAATTCAAGGATAGTTCTGGAGCTAGGGCTTGTAGTTGTTCGCAACTAACTATTTTCGCGCCACGTCCCGTCGCCACTAATTCTTGAGCTTGCTTGAGTTCTTTGATGACAACGGGCGCTAGAGTGCGGTAGGTGTTGTGGGGATTAGAAATCGCCTTTGCCGCCATTTGGCATAGATGGCTCCAATCAGGTAAGGCAAATTCTTCGCCTACCTTAATTAATTGCTGACAATATTCCTGGAGTTGTTGGACAGATTCTGGAGACTGAGCTTGCTTAAACAGTTCCAACATTTGCCGCAGTTGCAGAGGCACATGGGTTTGAAACACAGATATTACATCTGGATTATCTGAGTCGCACTTCGCCAAGTGTTGGTCGATTTCAGTAAAAACTGGCTCTATTTTGCTCATCAATGCACTGGCAGTTTCGTCGCTCAAGGTAGCACTTTCTAAATGCCCCACCGCCGCCCGCAAGGCATCAAACACTTGCAATAATAGTGATTCTAATTGGCGATCGACTTGAAGATTGTGAGATTCTTTCAAGATTTTGAAAAAGTCTTCAAAACGGTGAGATATCCGTAAAATGCTACTAATTCCTAGCATGGCGGCTCCACCTTTGACCGAGTGAGCGGCTCGAAACAGGTCGTTGACCATTTCTGAGTCTTTGAGCGTGGTTTGCAAGTTCAGCAATCCTTGCTCAATAGTAACTAGGTGGTCTTTAGCTTCTTCAATGAAGTAGCCCAAAATACGCTGTTGTTGTTCTGGCAGCATAGCAATAGTTGGATTTATAGGGATTGGGGAAAAGAGGCAAGCAATATCTGTGGATGGGAAGGTATGATTGAAGGTTTTGAAAAGCTCAAATACTTCAAATCAGTAGCATTACACCCGGAAGCGCTCAACAGAGGTCAGCAAGTCGCCGGCAACTCCTGCCAAACTTTGCAAGGAGCCAGAAACGCGCTGTGCTTCTTGAGAAGTTTCTTGAGCAGTTAATTCTACCGATTGCACTACGGAGGCAACTTGACGGGAAGTCTCAGTTTGCTGCACCGTATCTGCCGTAATTGAACGCACTAGGGTATCAATTCGATTTGATACTTGAACGATATCGTTGAGAGACTTCTTAGCTTGCTCGGCTAAGTTAGTTCCTTGAATAACTTGTTGAGTGCCTTCTTCCATCGCTGTCATTACTGAACCTGTTTCGCTTTGGATTTGTCTAACGATTTGCTCGATCTCTTTAAGTGCTTTGGCAACGCGATCGGCTAGTTGGCGGACTTCATCGGCGACGATCGCAAATCCTCGTCCAGCTTCTCCGGCTCTTGCTGCCTCAATACTGGCATTAAGGGCTAGTAAATTGGTTCTAGAGGCAATTTGCGAGATCAGGGCGACAATTTTTGATATTTCTTGCGATGATTCTGCAAGTCTCTTTACTTTGCGCGTTGTTTCTGCCACCGTTTGGCGGATTTCCATAATCCCCTCTACTGTCCGATCTACCGCTTCACCACCTTTTTGGGCAGTAGCGGAGGCAGAACGAGCAACGGTTTCTGCTTCTTTCGCGCTCTCTGCTACCCGTTGAATCGCGTCAGTTAGCACTTGTACCGAATTTAGGGTGACGGCTAATTGCTCGGCTTGGCGCAAGGCATCAGAAGATAAATCGCGGGCAAAAGATTCGCTATCTGTTGCACCTTTATTTACTTGCTGGGCGGCAGTTTTTACTTGTTGAATAATTTCGCGGAGATTATGAATTGTCAAGTTAAAGGAGTCGGCAACGGCTCCCAAGACATCAGCACTAACTTCTGCTTGGACGGTCAAGTCACCACGGGCGGCTCCTTCTACATCATCCAAAAGCCGAATTACTTGACGTTGTAATTCTTCTTTGGCTTGTTCTTGCTCTTGAGCTTTGCGTTGCGCTTCACCAGTGGTCTGCGATAGCCCTTTGACCATTTCGTTGAAGTTAGTAGCTAATAAACCAAATTCATCTTGGGAATAAATAGTAGCTTGGGCATTAAAATTACCCGTACGCAGCACTTCAAACTGGGCTTTTAGATCCTTGGTTGTCTGGCTGCGATGTTTTGCCGATTTACCTTCCATGACTTTAGTCGTCGCAAAACCAGCAAGTCCAGCCGCCGCCGCCATCGCTAAACCACTATTACGCACAGCAGCGCGACTATTAACTGGCGATAATAATTGCCCGCCGAGAGTAACAGCCGCAACTACTAAAGTGGAGACAAATCCTACAGTTAGAGCCGTTAAAAATGGTTTCTGCTCAGAATCAGCATTGTTCCAAAGATTTAACAAGCTGTCTTTTTCATTGGAGTTGCTTGGGCTGTTATCTGTCCCTGAAGTATCTTGCGAGTAGTTTGTGCTTACAGGGGAATTATTGATGCTAAATACTTCGTTTTCTTCCTCCGTTGTTGTTTCAGGCAGGAAAAAACCACTGCTTGATTCATCATCATCATCTGGAAGTAAAAGCGGACCTGACATATCTTCAAGAGAAGACGAATCTCCTGAATAGGAATCAATTTCGTCCACATCTCCATAGAGCGTATTCAACCCAGGAGCATTAGTTTGATTGACTTGACTCGCTTCTAAGTAATTAATATTCTCATCAAAACTTGCAGGATTTGCAGCCATGTCTGGTACTGTATGAGAACCGTTTTGGCTTAAAAATCCATTTTGGTTTGAATTGGTTGCTAAGTAGTCTTGGTCGTCACTTTCGGCAATATTCTCCCTTGCTTGGGAGTCGAGCAAATCAAACTGCTCGAAGGCGACTTCTTGAGATGAGGTATCTGGAGACGACTTGCCCGCAACTAAGAAAGCTTGGTCTTTACTACTATCGTCTGGCGATAATTCTAAGAAATTGTCCTTTGCGCCAATTCCAAAAGGCTCCTCGGTGGAGTTAGGAGCAGGCAAGTGGGAAGTGTCTTCATCTTCCGCTTGGGAGCTTTGCCAATCGAAGGGATTGGCAGAAGTTTGGAATTGGTTGCTGGCTAGATCAGCGTTATCCAAATTACTGAAAGGTTCCTCTAAAATACTGTCGTTGCCAAAGTCAAAGCTAGTAGGATTGGTAAAATCTGCGGCTAACGGTACTGGCTGTTGCGAGGATATACTTTGCGACTCTGAACCAAGAGTTAGAAAAGTATTTTCTAATTCTTGTTCTTGAGAAGCAAAACTGTTTGGCGAAGATTCTTGAATTTCGTACTGATTAACAGCTTCCAGACCGCTATTAGCGCAATCAACCAAGTCTTGGTCACCAGTTAAGTGCATGACTTCTTGATATTGTTCTCTAGCGACGTTGTACTGCTCTAAAATGCAGTAGATGTGACCCCGCAACAATCGGCTGCTAGGATCAGCTGGAAAATGCTCGACTAAACGGTCAACTAGGGTTGCCGCTTCTGGATAGTTGCCTTGAATATAAGCTTTTTGTGCTGCTTGATATTCTTGTTCGCGATCGTTGCTTGATGTCATTTGCCCCTCTGCTTGCTGAGATTTCATGCTAGCCATAGCTCGCTTTGTATGATTGCTTTTTGATCCAGCAGTTGCAGGTTTTTATTGGTAAGCTCATCTAGCATCCATTCACCCCGCACGAATAATTTCGCTGTACTGTCTGGAATATTTTTTTGTTTTACTTCTTCTACGTCTAACCATTCCATGCCGACGATGCGATCGACGGCTAATCCGACCATTGTGTCTTGGTCTTCAACGGCAATTACAGAAATTTCCGCTCGTTCTGTATTTAAAGCATTTGGCTCATTTAGGAAGTAACCAAGGTCCGCTACCCAAATTACTCTACCGCGTAAGTTTAGCGTCCCTAAAAGCGCATAAGGTGCGTTGGGAATGGGTGTAATTCGATCTAAAGGGGTGGAAATTACTTCGCGGACTACGGTTGCTGGCAGAGCAAATTCTCGCTCTGAAGCAACGTAAAAACGCAGGTATAGTTCGCCTTCTTTGCTTTCTAAGTCTTGAAACTCCGTTAGATGTTGCTTTGGGCTACTGGTTAAGGAATTAGCTTCCATCATGTACCTCGTTTTTAACCTCGGAGTAATTGTTTGACTGTTCCTACCAATTCTTTTGGTTGAAACGGTTTGACGATATAGGCATCTGCGCCTTGCTTCATCCCCCAGTAGCGATCGAATTCTTCGCCTTTAGAGGAACACATGACTACGGGTACGCCTTGGGTTTTGGGATCGGTTTTCAGCCGACGGCAAACTTCGTAGCCATTCATTCTGGGCATGACAATATCTAAAACTACTATATCTGGACGAAAAGTTTTGATTTGTTCCAAAGCTTCCATGCCATCGGTAGCGATCGCTACTATCAAACCACTACCTTTGAGCAGATCGGTAATCATCTCTCTTTGGGTAATACTATCTTCTACAACTAAAACTGTACTCATAATTGCTAATTTGCCTTTTGGTTCAAACGCCCTCGTCTGGGGACGAACTACCATGGTTTATCCTAATAACATTTAATCAATTTAAGTATCTGACGGCTTGAATGGTTACTTTTTGACTAAATAGTAACAATGAAATTGTGCAAGCTAATTTTTATATAGACTTTTATTTCATCGTATTTTCAAGTAATAATGCGGATGACGTGTAAATAAAGCATTTTAGAAAAGTTGAAAAACTACAAATTAAATACTTGAGGTTTAAAGCGAGTTCTCAGCTTTGATAAAGATTTAAGCTAGGGTCTTTGAATAAACTACAAAATAAACTTAACGCTACCGGGGCTATGTATCCAAGCGAAAATTCACGGAGAACTAGCTCGAAGTAGGTAAAACCAAGCTTTTGTATCGGTGAATGTACGGAGAGCATAACTAAGACTAGATATTTATTGTTCAAGTAATTTATTTAAGACCAATTGAGGAGTCAATAATGCTACGGAAATTTAGATATTTTTCTAGTAACGTCAATAATTTGTGTTCGGTAATCGGGGCAATTAAGTAGTCTGTAGCCTCCAGCATTCACGCTTCGATCCTTTGAATAAAGAGAGCGCGATCGCGCATTACCACGATCGGCGTGTGCCAAAAGATACTAAAGAGACGGAGCGCACTCAGCCTGTTTAGACGGATAAATTGGTTTAGTAACGGTTACAGGAGCGCGGTTGAGATAGGGGGCTAGTTGCCCTAATGAGGTTTTACTATCGGTACACTGTTGCAAATGATTGGAGGTAGAAGTAGGCAAGCATTGGTTCAACTTAATAGCGACGCAGGTAGTCACGCAGGCGAAATAAATTGGTACTGCGATTGCTGGCATATATAATTTGACCATTGAGGAAAAAGACAAACCAAGAGCAAGTTGGCAAAGATGGAGAACTGTGTAATCCTAAGCTTGGATCGATCCCTTGATTTGGAGTAGGGCTGCTGCTATACGCTTCGACAAACAATTCGCCAGTCCGCTAACCTAACTCAATCAACTGTAGGATACTGCGGATATCAATTTCATTTAGGTTGCCTTGCATTCAACTAATAAGTCTCATTACTTCAATCGCTGTTAGTGTCTGAGGTGATTCTGCCCCAGAATAGAGAAGAATGTCTCCATGCAAGTAAAAAATATTTAAGGTTTTATGTATTTAACGATTAGTATTGATACAAAGCAAAAAATCAGTAAGATCGGGCAACAGGAGCAACCGGAGAGACAATTAAATTGTTTCTCTATATAAGCACAGGGTCAGCTTAACTTAGGCTCAGTTACCTTACTCAGTTGCTTGGAGCTTACGGCGGGCTAATATGTAACAAATAATTCGCACGTTCAGTAGTTTTAGAGTTTATTTAGTAGCACTCCTTGTCTCAGTCAGTCCAAAATAGAAGCAAGACAGTTTTGCTTAAGTAGTCTGCAAGCCAAAATAGAAAGAGAAAAACTTCTTTGTTTTGTTTGTCAACTAAGTTTAATGCGGACGGATTAAACAATTTTTTAGGTAAGGTTTAGCCCCAAGATTGGGCAATAGGTATATTTAAGAGGGCGATTGGTGTGCTGTATTTAGCAGAAGTACAAAAGCAAAAAAGTAAAACTGGGTTCATGGGAGCCGCCAAGGCGGAATTAAAATTGCTTGCTTATCAACGGCCAGATCAAAGTTGGGCTGCCGTACAGGGAGAGGAAGCGATTTCAGCAGAGGAAGCCAATAACTTTAATGTTGGGGTGTTAGTCTTAGCTGACTTAAATGCTAATAGGCAAGCCCAGCAAATCCGCGAGGCTGGTCGCCCATTGGTGGGAATTTTGCAAAGTTTTTCCCGCCAGATGGAAAAAGCTAAAGGTCAAGAAGAAGAAATTGAGCAATGGAAGCAGTCTTTAACCTATCAAAGTGAGGAGTTAAATCGCCGCAACACGGAATTGGAGGGGCGGCTAGATGAGATCCAACATATAGAGGAAGACTTTGCGCGTCTAGAAGTCCAGAAACAAGCCTTTGCTACCGCTCAAAATAATGTCGAACAACTGCAAGCAGAAGTCGAGCGCAATCGCAGCGACCTAGAAGGTGCTTGGGAACAATTGCGGGGGGAACAGCGCCGCTTGGAAGAGCAGCAAGGTACGGTGTTAGACGATGGGACGAAGCAGCAGTTGCAACAATTGTTCTCTCTGCTAACGAGTAGTGTAGCTTCCAAAGCTGCTTTAAAAGAACAGCTAATTGTCTCTACGGAAACAGTCAATAATCAACAAAATATTTTGAGCTACCACTGGCAACAATTTGAGCAACAACTTGCAGATGCCGAACGCCAGCAGGGAGAAGTAGATAGTCTTAAGTCAATGTTGACTAGCCGTCAAGCAGAGTGGGAGCAAGCTCGAAAGTCTTTGGCAGAGGTACTAATAGAATCTCAAATCCAAAAATCTGCATTAAACAACAAACAAGAAGCCGCGCAAATTCTTGGCATCAAGTTACGCAAGCAAGAGGAAGTTTATCACCAACTCCAGAGGTTGGTCGAGCCTGCTGATTCCAGTAGCGCTCCAAATGTAAATTTGGAGGCGCTGGAGAATATGTCTTTAGACCAACTACAGCAAACAATCCAAGATTTGCAAAGAGATTTGGAAGGTGCTTCCCGTTTTGTTAACGATCAAGAGGAAGAACTCAGACTTTTACAGCAAATTATTGATGAGTTGCAAGGGAAGTTGAGCCAAGCTAGTGACAGTGATTTGTTTAACCTAGAAACGGAACTAGCTGACGAAAGGGATACTTACGAATTTTTGAATCAAACTTTAGTCGGTCAGCGCCAAAACTTGCAAGAGCGCAAACAAGTTTTAAATCAGCATCAGTCAGTATTGTGGCGGCGACAAGGAATCACTCCAGCCAATAGACAGGAAGATTATAAAATTGATTTGAGTCCGATTCTCGTGCAAATCGACGCACTAAAGCAGCAACAAGCAAAAGAACTGCAAAAGCTGGAAGATGAAATTACTCAGTTAGGGGCGCATAGGCAGCAATTGCAAGAGGATGTCCTCCGCCACACTAGCGCCGAGGAAACATC
Organism: Aliterella sp. E5.1; assembly: GCF_057473825.1. Lineage (NCBI taxonomy): Bacteria > Bacillati > Cyanobacteriota > Cyanophyceae > Chroococcidiopsidales > Aliterellaceae > Aliterella > Aliterella sp. E5.1. The sequence goes on along the minus strand of NZ_JBYCCV010000006.1, from coordinate 84,845 downwards.
TCGTCACCAATTGCGAGAGTTGGAGGAAAACTTCCACTCTCAAGCGGCAGCTACAGCGCAGTGTTGGGGTAAAGTGAATCTTTACCAAGAAATGCTCCAACCTGTTCAAGATAATGTGGATGGATTGAAGCAGAAACTAGAGGCAATTTCTGCTAATATTGAGCATTTGCAAGTTCCTGACGAGCAAATTCAAGTAGAGCAAATTCGGGAGAAGTTATTAAGTAGTGTTGCTTAGGGTGGAATTAAGCAGAGCCAGCCATTTTCTACTCTAGCTAAGGCTCCTCCCGGAAAGGGATCGGTTTGGGTGCGATTGGGGGCAGAAATGAGCAAGACTAATTTCTCGATTTGCTCGAAGTTAGGACTGCGATCGCTAGATTGAATCAGAATTTGGCGCAAAACTCGACGTTGTAAAGCTAAAGGCGAAGCTTGCAATACTTGACAACTCAGTTTTAGTGGCTCTTGGGGGTGACGAGCTTGTTCGTGCAATTGCTGGGCGGCAAATTCTAAATACTCTACTTCAGCTTGCAAGAGTTCGGCGGTTTGGGCTAGGGCGATTTCTACTTGGGGGTTAAATTTGTGCAAGTACGGCAGTAATTCGTGGCGAATGCGGTTACGGGCGTATTGTAAGTTTTGATTGGTGCTATCTTCCCAAACTGGCAACTGCATAGTTTGGCAAAATTGAGCGGTGGCAGATCTTTGAATTTGAAGTAAGGGGCGGATTAGGTGTAGCCCACAATCGAGAGTGCGCTGCCACGAGAGCGCTTGCAAGCCATCGGCTCCGCTACCACGAATTAAGTTGTAGAGCAATGTCTCCGCCCGATCGCTGCTAGTATGCCCAGTAACAATGTAAGGATAATTGTGAGCTTTGGCGACTTCACTCAAAGCCGCGTAACGCCATTGTCTGGCGGCGGCTTCGCTAGGTAAGGAACGAGTCGCAGTAGTGCCGTAATAGGGGACTGCCCAAGTGCAAGCCAGATTTTCGACATGAAGGGCGTTGGCATGAGAATCGGTGCGCCAGAGATGGTTGCAGTGGGCGATCGCCAGCGTCCACCCCCATTTAGGTTGTAAGTCTAGTAAGAGTTTGATTAAACATAAAGAATCTTGTCCCCCAGAAACAGCAACTAGCAAACGTTGGTTTTTGGGTAAGAGATGGCGCGCTCTCAAGGTACGGTGCAAACTGGCATGGAGAGGTGTCCAAGGGGCGCGGCTCATGGTTTAAAACTGAACTGGTAACACTACACCGACCCCAATAGCTAGATCGTTATCTGCTCGGACTCGTAAAGTTTCAAAAGGTGACGAACCTACTCGGTTAGTTAAATACGCTTCTAGTTGGGGGGTATTGGCGGAAACACCAGGTTGCCAGCGCAAGCCCACAGTCCAAGGAATAGCATTTTCTAAGTTGTCCCCCGTAAAAGCATTACCGTCGCTAGTGAAATTGATTCCGGCTTCGGCGATCGCATCTAAGTCTCTATTTAACGCTAAGGAGCCACCAAAATTGAACCCAGCAATTTGTAAGCCATTGCGTTGAATAAATCCCAAGGTAGGAGTTAGCCAAACAGCGTTACCACTATTAAATTGATAATGTAGGGGTGCAGAAAGAGTAATAATAAATAACTCACCATCCCTTTCGTTGCTAAAAGCAAACCCGCCTTTATCTAAACCTCTTTGCTCGAATTCATTGCGATTGTCATTGATGAGGTTGACTAGCACGTTGTTCGAGCGGGCTAAAGTGGCTACACCGCTAAAAGTAAAAGGATCGCCATCGGCTTGATGGAGAAATCTAATTTTGCCACTAAACCCGAATTCCGATTCGTCGATGATGCCAGAAACGTAATTAAGAAAAACTCCAAATTCTAAGTCATCTAGAAGCCCGTAGCGCAAGGAAGTTAATATTCCTTGGTTTCCACCCGTGAGATTGAGGACAGCTTGCTGATTTGCCACCGTACCGCCGTCTAAAAAGGCAAATCCGGCGCTGCTGCTAGGTGGAGGCTCTTGGGTTGTGCCACTTTGAGCATAGCTGCGATTGGCACCTGTAACTCCTGGTAAAAATGTTACGCCCACACCCAAAGAAGTATAGGCGCGATCACCTACTAAGGACATTGCTCCGGTATTGCCTAAAGTATTAGAAACAAATAAATCGGTTGCTAAGCGAGGATTGACTAGGTAGCGCAAGCCCGCATTAAAAGCAACGGTACGAGCAGGTTGCCCAGTTTCGCGATTAATTGAGTTATTGCCTGTAAAAGGGACAAAAGCATCGCCCCAGAGTACAAGCCGGGGTAATACGCGATAAGTTACACCCCCAGCTACACCAAAAGTTGTGCCAAAGGAGCCAGGATCGCTAACAGGTGGAGTGCTGAAATAAAGGGCGTGGCTATTGGGTAAAAAAGCAAGTTTTGGAGATACTGTAAACTGCAAGCGATCGCTCGGAGAAATTGTATAAGGTAATTCCAGGGAAGTAACAAGTCCGCTATTTCTACCTTGGCTAGCGATTGCTCCCGTTGTGGCATCGGTAAATCGGTAAGGTCGTCCTTGCAACCCTGTAGAAAAAGAGATAGCTCCGCTCAATGATTGAGTCTCAGATTGATTTTCCCAGATTCTTTGCTTGCCTTGAAAAGTAATTTCTTGAAAGAAATTAGGGCTAGTGTCATCGGCGTTAATTCTTTTGACATCAAAGCTGCCTTGACGACCGGGACCTGAATTGTCAACAGTTTGAGCATCTACCGTTAGTTCTAAATTATCTGTTACGCCCCAAGTAATGCCAACAGTTGGCTGACCTGTTAAGCCCGTATCTGCTGCATTACCCGATGGAAAAGATTGGCGGTAACGTAAATTAACTAAAACTTCTCCTTGATTTAGCTGCTCGGCGGTGGTCAATACTGGATGACGAGTGGCTAAAGGCGACTGCTTTTGGGGTTTTGATGTTGATTGTGCTAATAATTGCTGGGGTGTTTTTAACCCTCCACTAGCGATCGCACTCAATGCTTTTGTACTGCTAGTTGGTGAAGCATTGGCGACTTCTTTTGCCATTACAACTAAGTTTAGCGGCGATGCTTGTTTAACCGTATAAACTTGCCCTTGTTGCTCCCACATGATTGACGAAAATTCGCGACTTGTTAGTAAATAACCGCGCAAATTCTTAGCTAAGGCAATGGGTGTAGCGGCTGATTGATATTTTTTTAATTCTGTTGTTTCCCTAACTAATTTGCGATCGCTTACAGCTACACTCGCTACTAAACAAGATTCTATTTGTTCAGGGCAGTTAAATATAGTGACAGTTAGACTACTAGACTGACTTGCGGGAGTAACTTGGATGTACCGACGATCGGGCTGACCGATACGAGCTATGAACCAATTTTGCGATGGTAAACGGATTGCCCGTCCAGGCGGCAAGCTGCGGCTAACAAGCTGCTGCCACGAGTTACTCACAGGCATAGCAGATACTTTAATATCCTTACCTAGTATGCTTAAAGCTAGTGCTATTAGTAGCAAGTGGCGCGAATCAGGTTTGTATTTCACTTTACTTAATGGTTCATGAATTAACGCTGGGAGTACGTGCTTTGTAGTAGTAGTAATTGTACGCATTACCACTATGTTTTTTCACACCATTAACTACTAGACCCAAGACATTGGCGCGAGAAAGTTTTAAGTCGTCAATTGCTTGTCTAACCACATTCCGGTCAGTTTTACCCATCCTGACTACCAGTACAATTCCGGCGGTGTGAGTTGCGACTATACTGCTATCGGCAAGTCCTAGAATCGGTGGGGTATCGTAAATAACCAAGTCAAATTCACTCCGTAATTCCGCCATAATATTCTGCATCTTTTTGGAGGAGAGCAGCTTAATTGGGTCGGGGGGAATTTGCCCTGAAGTGATTACAAACAAGTTTTCCCATAAAGGCGATCGCTGAATTGCCTCGTATACAGGTAAATTGGTGGAAATAATGTTGCTTAGTCCCTGTTCGTTGGGCAAACCTAAGCGCGAATGCACTTGAGGCAGGCGCATATCAGCGTCTACAAGTAGCACTCTTTGTCCCATGGCGGCGGCAGCTTGGGCTAGTTGTACCGATACTGTAGATTTGCCATCGCCTTTTTGAGCGGAGCTAACAACCAAAGAATTTATGGGTGTATCTGAACCCAAAAAGTTGATATTGGTATGTAGGGAGCGAAAAGACTCAACAAAAGGAAAGTAAGATTCATTTTGGGCGTTGTTCATAGTAGGCAACACCAATTTATAACCTTCTGCTTTCTTTTCAACCTTGGCTTGAGCTAAACTTGCGAGTTGCTTAAGACCTTTATTAAAAGGAATAATACCTAATAGCGGCAATTTTGTTAAGTCTTTGAGGTCTTCGGGAGTATGGAAGACGTTGTCTAGTCTTTCTGCCAACAGCGCCGCCGCCATTCCTGCCATAATTCCGGCGATCGCACCTAATACTAAATTGCGCTTAATATTAGGGGAAATTTGTTCTTGTTCTACTTTAGGAGCCGCGATTACTTGCCAGGGAATTTCATTTTGGGCATTTTCAATCTGCAAAGATTCGCGCTTTTCTAAAAATCGGTTTAAGCTTTCTGTTGCTACTTTCAATTCTCTTTGCAAGTCTGTATATTGACGAGCTAAGGTTGGCAATTGCTCGACCGATTGATTTAATTTATCTTCTGCTTGGCTAATTTCTGCTAAACGTACTTCTAATCCAGAAATTTTTGTTTCTAATTCTACTAATTTATTGCCTAATACCCGTTGCGCTTCTTCTCTTAATACTGGCAGCAGATTCTCTCGTTTAGCCCGGAGCGCCACCATACTTGGGCTGTCATCTTGAAATCTTGTTGAATCTGCTCCAATTTGACTTTCTATATCCCGCAGTTGACCTACTAATTTTTGATATACGGGAGCTTCTTTGAGTGCTTGAGCGGTATCCGAGCGTTCCTGGGAATTGGTAGCAGCGTAAAATGCTGGGTTATCAGCTAGAGCTTCCCCTGATTGAGCTTGAAAACTTGCGTATAGCGAGCGAGTTTCTGCTAGTTCTTTTTGCGTATCCAATCGCTGCAATTCAACATTGTCTACTTGCCTAGATAGTTGCTCAGCTTTTACTTCTGGGTCTATAAAGTTGTATTGCTGTCTAAATTGTTGCAATTGTTTTTGCAAGCTATTAACTCGCAATTGCAATTCGGGTAATTGCGAATCTACAAACTGAATTCCTTGCCGCAGATTTGTTTGCCGCTCTTGGAGAGAGTATTTCAAATAATCTTTAGCCAACTGCTGCAAGACAAACTGAATTTTTTCTTGTTCGGTATCTTGGTAGCTGACTTCTAAAATTTTTGTTTTTTCAAAGCGTTCAATTGTCATATTTTCCAGCATTGAATTGTAATCAATATCTGGATATTGCTGAGATAGTTGGCTAACAATTGGAGCCATCAATTCAGGACTTCCTAAAACCTGAATTTGCGTACTATAGTCTAAGCCTTCTTGCTGCAAATTAGGAGGTACACCAGGAATTTGCGTTAGTCCTTCTAATTTATTTTCTGAAGTTACAGGCTCAACTAAAAGTTTGAACGTGCCTCTATACTTTGGTTCTTGAGTAAAAGTCCAAAACCCAACGCTAGCCGCAATAGCGATCGCTACACTCCCAATTATCACCACCCGGCGGCGCACTATTGTTATTAGCTGCCGCAAATCTAAGTCGTCGTCGTCAGATTGATTAGGATTATTTGGTAAGGGGTTTGCATAAATTGGCAGCGATGGCTGGGAGGGTTTGCCATTTTTCTCAAAGTTGAACGGCTGCGTTCGTTGTTGATCTTCCATAAATTAGCCACTAATTAGCGATCCAGTGAAGGAAATTTTTTTTGGTGTATTTAATTGCAAATTTCAATTAGTTTAACGCTCAATGTCTTCTTTTTTATTAGTTTCTGGAATAAAACTAATATTAGCTATAAAATTTGCCTCCTTAGCTTCACTACTAGGTTGATTCGGTTCACCTACTGCTTTACGCAATAATTTTGAGTATTCAAGAGCAATTATTTTTGGGGTAAAATTAGACTCTAAATACCGTCGCCCAGCCGTACCCATATTAGTAGCTAGTTCGCGATCGCGCGCTAGGCGACGAATAAATTTTGCAAGTCCTGTTCCATCTCCGTTATTAAAGGTTGCGCCGCATTTAGCCTCTGATAGCAGCGAATTCAAGTAGGAATGAGGTTCGCAAATTGCTGCTACCGGACGACCTGCCGCTAAGATACCATAAAGTTTGCTAGGCGCAACTAATCCTTCCATCCCCGAACTAATGCTGACTAAAGATAAATCGCAAGCTGTCAGCGAATGAGGCAAAACGTGCTTTTCTTGATAGGGCAAAAATCGGCAATTAGGTAAATCTTGTTGGACGCAGATTTGATGTTTTGCCCCACCGCCAATAAATACAAATTGTATGCCCTCATTTTGGAGTTGTTTGGCGGCAGACATAATTGTATCCATTTCATGGCAGCGCCCCATGTTTCCTGAATACATGACAGTAAACTTATCTACTAAGTCGTGTTTTTGGGCAAACCAGTTGTCTTGTTTGGCAATTGGGATAATCCAATCTGGGTTAGCCCAGTTATGAATTATAGAAATTTTGTCTTTAACTTCTGGGCAATTGGCTTGCACTCGCTCTTTCATCGTGGAACTTAAAACCACAATACTTTGGGCTTGCTGCCAAATTTTTTTGTTTAACCAATTCCAGCTTTGCACTAACCAATTGTTAGCGGAAACAACTTTTAGTTCAACAGCGACATCGGGATACAAATCATAAATTAGACATATATAAGGCGTACCAAAGCAACGGTTGGCAAGGTAGCCCAAAACTTGGAGAAAGGGTGGCGCGGTAGTTATTAATAAAATATCTCCTCTTTCTGCCGCTTTAAGTAAATGCAACCCCGATCGCAGACAAAATAAAACTCCGTTGATGGCTTTACCGCGAATACGTGAATTCCAAAGTCTAGCTGTGCGGCTTCGCCTAATTAATAGTTTATCTATACGTTCTTTTAAGGGAGCAGAGTCTTTTTTGAAAGCATAGCCTGGTTGTCCTGTAAATACTTTTACATTTATTCCTAGCTCCCCTAATTGAACGGCTAATTCTTCAATTAGTTGACCTGTAGCTGCATAGTCTGGAGGATAAAATTGTGTAAAAATAGATAGTCTAAAACAATTACTTAGTTCTGTTCTATTATCATTTTTTTGCTTTACTAACTTTAGTTGAGTTTGAGCAGGTTTTGACAAATCTTTCTCTAACATCCGCAACTTCCCAGCCCTTGATTTTTTTAAATTATGTTCTCATGAACTGATAAATATTTACTACTACTTACTGCTTATTTTTTGACTTGCAGCAGTATTTTTACTAAATACTGCTTTTAATAGGAAGTTTATTATAAATTGTTTTGATATAGAAAAATCATAAAAAAGCAAAAAATGCAACTATAAACTCATAAAACTCAATAAATAGTAAAAAATTAAGAGTAAATTGGCATAATAAAAATTACACAAGGAATTTAGCTTACATTTTCTTTTGGGACAAGTGTAGTTTTACGGATAAAAGTATTTTTTTTGATACTAGACCCAAGTGAGATCGCGGTAGCATGAAGTCCATTTTTGTGCCTGTATTGTTGCGAGCGAACCTGGAATATAACTGCACATACATATTACTTTAGATAAATAAGCTCTATAGCTTGGAAGCTGATACTAAAATGCAATTAATCCTTATTTATTAGTTTGTAAATTGTTGAATGAAAAACATAGGTATTAAATTATACGTTGCTTGCAGGGTTGAGCAGGGTTGCCAGCGTAGATAGTCATAGGTTGGAGGCTGCGCCCAGTAACACTAGCCAAAGCTAAGACAGCACCTTTTCCTACGATAACGCCAGGACCTACGACCGCACGAGCCGCGATCCAGCTACCTTGTTCGATATAAATTGGAGCAGAAATAAGTTTAAAATTGCGATCGCTATAATCATGGTTTCCCGTACACAAATACACATCTTGAGATAGGCAAACATGACTTTCAATCGTAATTGGGGCAACATTATCTAGCCAAGCGTTTTCGCCAATCCACACGTAATCTCCTACAGTCAATCGCCAAGGAAATTTTACTTGTACGCCGGGTTTAATTGTTACTTGTTGTCCACTTTTTGCACCAAAGCAACGTAAAAGCCAAACTTTAAAGCTAGTTGTAGGTAGCCAATAACTGCGAAATAGAGGCAATCCAATAAAGTACCAGAGAAGTTGTTGTAACAGAGAAGCGCCAGGGGTGTAAGTGCCAACTGTATAATTATCTAGACGCATTAACCTATATCTGTGACCTTTATTAAACTGACCTTAGTATCGCTTGAAAATTCTTATCATTGAAGAAGTTGCCAAAATTATTTCTATGGCGAACTTTAGCAGACCAGAGGTCAATTATTTAATTAGATTTGCTTGTTTTGCTTGCATCATCATTTGCACTACATCAATGAGCTTATGTTTTGCTTTCCATCCTAGTTTTTCTCTAGCTTTAGCAGGGTTAGCTCTACCAACAGCAATATCGGTAGGACGAAATAAACTCGGATCGCTAACAACATACTTCCGCCAATCTAAGCCTACACAATCGAAAGCTGTGGCAATAAAATCTGCTAAGGAGCAGCTTTCACCCGTGGCAATTACATAATCCTCTGGCTGGTCTTGCTGCAACATTAGGTGCATAGCTTCTACATAATCCTCCGCCCACCCCCAATCCCGTTGAATAGAAATATTGCCTAAATGTAGTTTTTCTGGGCTTCCTTGAGCAATACGGCAAGCTGAGGAGACAATTTTTTGAGTAACAAAGCGTTCGGGACGCAGAGGAGAATCATGATTGTAGAGGATGCCAGAACAAGCAAATAAACCGTAAGCTTCGCGGTAGTTAGCAACTTGCCAAAAAGCGGCTGCTTTAGCCACAGCGTAGGGACTTCTAGGACGAAAAGGTGTAGTCTCATCGGCGGGTTTCTCGCTACTATCGCCAAAGCATTCACTAGAGCCAGCATTGTAAAATTTGATTGGTTTACCTAAAAAGCGAATCGCCTCTAGTAGGTTGAGAGTGCCAATCGAGATACTTTCCAATGTTTCTACGGGTTGCTCAAAGGAAAGACCAACAGAAGTTTGTCCAGCTAGATTATAAACTTCATCTGGTTGAATTTTTACAAGAACCTGCAATACGCTCCGAAAATCATTGAGAGCGACAGATTCTAACTTCAAGTGATCGCGAATCCCTAAGCGCGTAAGATTAGAAAAAGAAGATACCTGAGCATCGCGGGATGTTCCGCAAACGGTGTAGCCTTTATGGAGGAGTAGCTGTGCTAAGTACGCTCCATCTTGACCGGATACTCCACAAATTAATGCTATTTTCAAGGGTGTTAGTCTCCTCCTTAATTGTAGGCAAATAATTATCACTTTATAGTAAGCGGTACTATGTCAGGGCGATCGCACTTCCTATAGAGGACTACCGAAAATTTTTGGTATTGCGTCTAGAGACAAGCTAATCAAATTAATGATTTAAACTAGCTCCCGTACGCCTTATAAATATCCATAGTAAGGATCTAAAAACGTCACGCAGCAGGCGCAACAAGGGTTCGACAGGTTTATCGGTGGGAATTGAAACTGGGGTAAAGGCAATACCTTGACTGCCGAGTATGAGAATTGCGATCGCTTTGGCTCGTTGCATATGATAATCAGCAGTGATTAAATATAGATGTCGAATGCCCCGATTTTTAAAATCAGTAACTAGAGAAGTAAAGTTTGTAACTGTATCAACCGCACGGCGATCGAAGTGGACTCTTGTGAGGGGAATTTCTGCAACGTTAAAAGCCCAATTTGCCCCCTCAGTAGAAGTACCAGAGGAAACCCAAACTTCTAGATTGGGGTGCATTTTGGCAAATTGGGCAGTGAATATTTCTCGCTGTAAATCGCCGCCCAAGGTGAAAATAGCTTGGGGGTAAGGGGTACTTATTTGGGCGATCGCTAACCTAATAGGAATAAAACTGACCAGCGCTAAAACCATTACAGAGGCTGCCAAACACCAAAAATAGTTTTGCTTGCGCTTATAGTGAAACGTCATCAACTACTGTTTATTCATTAAATATTAATCTTTGTACAGCTTCTCAGTTTCTATCAGACGAATCGAAAGTAAAGTTTCAGCTAGCATTCGCTCAAAGGCATAGTACCAGCCAGCCCAGCCATCTAGTATGCCTTGTTTAAGTATCAAACAGTAAAATAAAATCAAGAAGGGGGCAATAATTTTCTGCTTACGGATGCGATCGCCAAAACTAAGTTCGCTCGTAGGAGTTTCTAGTAACTTCTTAGCTTCAATAATCATGTATCGATCTTGCGCCCATAGCCAACGACTCAGAGACTTGCGATCGTCGTGATGAATATAGGATGAAAGCTTACCAACATTACCATCTACCCGCAGTAACTGAGTATGTCCATCATCTATATAAATGGCTTTTGTTTTTCTAAATAAGGCTACACGAGGTGGAAGTAATGTACCTCGTAGTGGCTTGCCAAGAACACAATATTTAAAATTAATTAAGAAGCTATCTAATTTTAAATCTACTGGTAATTCTTTAATTTCAGCAAGCAATTCATCAGTTACTATATAGTCTGCATCTAATGAAAGCACCCACTCTGATTTCACCTGTTCTAGCCCATAGTTCCACTGAGTTGCATGAGTGTCGAATGAGCGTTGAAATAGTTGTACTTGGGGATAAGATTGTAATATTTCTAGAGTTCGATCTGTACTGTAGCTATCAATAACTACAATTTCTTTTGCCCACTTTAGATGCTGAATAGTGCGGTCGATATTGGATGCTTCGTTAAAAGTAAGAATGAGCGGGGTTACTTGTTCAAGCATTACTTAGGTTTTCTAGCTTCCATAATTATTGTGTGTGGATAGGCAAAATCTGACTCCCATTCTTTTGATAGAACCTCTGCCTCGACTCCTAGATCTACAAGACTTGTTTCCTTTGTAGGTATACAAAAGCTGATATTAACAAAGCCAGTTTCTTCTGCCAGTTCAGTGAGATAGCTTGCATCTAGAGCCGTTAAGTGTTCTCCTCGACAAAAAACAAAGTTAGTGAATCTTCCACCCATACTCTTTCTTTTATCAGGAAAATCATCAAACCAATCATAATCTTTCTCAAGGTATTTAAAACAAGCATTTCCTAAATTAGGTGCGCCTATACGTATCCCTCCACCAGGACGTAGGCATCTGAGCATTTCCGCAAAATGTTTAGGTAGATGTGAGTCAGGCAAGTGTTCTATTACATGATGGGAGTAAAATAAATCGATTGAACCGTCACGAAATGGTAGAGAGTTTAATAGATTAGCCCACACATCGACTTTTGTAGTAATAAAATTAGCATCTACATTTACCCATCCTTTTAGATAATTTTTCTGACCCGGACCAAGATGAACCTTTAATCCTTGCGTTGGACACTTAAAATTTTTGTAAACCCAACCATTTGCACGCATCGGATATTGAAGCAACACATAATAAGCTCGTTTTATTGTTGAAGGTATCATGATATTTCTCAAAGAACAAACTGTTGATTAACGATAGTAGTATAAAGCTCAACTATCTTAGTAGCAACCCGCTTCCAATCGTATTGTTCAAAGATAAGTTGACGAGCGCGATCGCCTGTTTCTCTGGCTGGCTGAGGATTTTTGAGACAATAAATCAGTTTTTGGGCAATCTCATCGGCATCAACTTTGACTATATAAGCTGCTTTTGCTTCCCCTGCTTCGGGAAAGTTGCAGCCCACCGTGATTACACATGGTAAACCTGCCGCCATACCTTCCAAAACCGACATACTAAATCCTTCAGAGTAAGATGGTGCGACATATATACTTGCCGCTGTTAGCGCCGCATGTTTAATCTTCCCTGTAAGCATTCCAGTAAAAGTAACGGCTTCCAAGCACCCAGCTTCGGCAAAGTAGTTTTGGACGGTAGGTAAAAAACCAGTATTATCAGGACCTGCAATGATCGCATGAGCCTGGGGAAACTGAGGGTATACTTGACTAAAAGCCTTAGCTAGCAAATCTAAGCCTTTCTTGGGGTCAATCCTAGCTAGAAAGATAATTAAGGTTTTGTTGCGAGTATGGGGAAACTCTCGATAAAACACCTCTGGATCTACTAGAGTTTCACAATCGTGGCGATGAATCCCATTTGCCACAAGAATCATTGGTGTCTCAATACCGTAAGACTTGATGCTACTAGCTTCAGGAGAGCCAGTTATCTGAATAGCCGCAGCTTTTTGAAGTGCTGGTTTTTCAAATAAATTGTAGTACAAACGCTTTTTTCGCGCTTTGTAAGCCATTGCCCAAGGCTCTAGCATCCCATGCGGAGTCATAATGTAAGGGATTTTGTGAAATTGACAAGCCCAGTAAGCGGGTAAAACTGGATAGGAAAACACGGCGTTAGTATGTACCAAGTCGTAGTCGGTTACGTGCTGAAATAACCATTTAGTTAAAGGCAAGCTAATTTTGTAATCGGCAATATCCCAGTAGGGAAAGTATTGAATGCGGTAAGTTTTCTCATCTATCCATTTATATAGGGGTACAGTCAAATTAGTCGAGCCATTTGCTGGAGTTGTGACAATATCAACGTTATGACCGAGATTGCCGACAGCTTGAGCTAATTCCAAAACAATTTTAGTAGTACCGCCATAAACATTTCCCACTGCCGGAATAACCATTAAAATTTTCATATAGCTTAGGGAAATATCATTTTTAGGTTATAAGTTTAAGCTGTTTTGATTAAAGATTGATAAAGTGCCAGCAATTCGTCCGTCATTCGCCCCCAAGAATAATGATTTACCAAAGCTGTAAGTTGTGCCTCAGTGTAAGTAAACTTTGTGGGATTAGATTGGATTTCAATTATTGCGTCTATTAGTGATGAGACTAATGGTTTGCTTAATACACCTTGCCCTCTACGGATAATTTCTGGAATTGCCCCTTCATTAGTTCCCACAATGGGCAATTGATAAAAGGCGGCTTCTAAAGCTGTAAAACAAAAACCTTCTTCTAAAGAAGGCTGGACATAAATATCGCTACTAGCATAGGCGGTGTCAATTTCTTGCCTAGAGACATCAGCTTTAATAATTATACGATCGGCTAAACCCAAGTCTAGTATACGTTTTTGCAAGTAGTCATAATATTTTTGGACGCGAATAGTTCCCATCATAGTCCAACAAAAGTCTAATTTGCGATCGCGCAATTGAGCGGCAGTTTCTATTATTAAATGTTGTCCTTTATGGGGAATGTAAGCACCTATAGTAAGTAAATGGCAGGCTTTATTAAAATTTTGGGGTGAAGAAAAAGCTCTAGATGAGGTAGGAAGCCCATGTTCAATAGGAACAATTCTTGCTTTAGGAAGTGTTTTAGATAGTTCATTACCAAATCTGTGGCTTACAGCAATGTATGCCTGATATTTATGGCGTAAAAGCCTACGATAGTTAATTACTTGAATAATCCTTAGTCTCAACTGCTCAATAGCATAGTCAAATAGCCGATCTCCATTCCAAGTTTTACTACATTCTCTTGGTGGTACGCTATGTATCGTGGCGCAATAAGGTACTTTTAAGCTTTCAATTTCTAATCCTGCAATTAGGTATATACCAAAAAGCACGTGAATGATATCTGGACAAATGTCAATAATAATTTGTTTTAAATAAGTATTGACCTTGGCAACAAAATCCAATCGCCATTTGCGTTTATTCCTATCTATAATTTGCGGGGAACCAAGGTAATGAATATGAAAGTTATCAGCTTTATCTACTATTTTCAAGTTAATACTTTTCTCATGGTTTGGTACAATTAAATCAACTTGTAATTCTTTAGAAGAATTAAGTGCATTACACACAGCTTGAACATAAGTTGCTGTACCACCAACAACCGATTCGTAATGTTCAGAAATCAATAAAATTTTCACTTACTGTAATTCCTTATCTTCCAGGTCAATTTCATTATCTTTTTTTAATCTCATAAATAGAAATTAATAAGCTTAGAACAGCCAAATTCTCTAAAAAAATGCTTATTATTTAAAACTTTGTGCTGAATAAAGTTAATTACTAAATGATGCTAAATCTTTCAACCACAAATCTACAAGATTCAATTCCTGTGGTGAGATAATTTCCGCTTCTACTAATTTTTCATAGCACATACGTAGGTTTTCTCCAACCATATCTGGCGAATCTGATAGTGGTAGGTCGCTTAAAATTTCCACAATCTTGACGTTATTTAGGTAGCCTGGCACTTCATCTTTAAAGTCGCGAATCAAAGAGTGAACATTCCTTTCTTGAAACACAGTAGGTTCACGGAAAGCAATGCTTTTACCAAGTTTATATAAGCAGATTTGAGCAATGAAAGAGCGCCATATGTCAGTCATACGGAAGCTCACAAAGCTGGGTAAGTACAATAGTGGGTAAGCTTCCGGCCAAAAAATCGTATTTTGAGAGTTGAAGGGACAAAATGTATCTTCTGAAAGAATAACCGTGTTCGCTCTAAACTTTGTTTCAGCTTGAGTTGTTAATCGATAAACAGCATCAACGTCTGGATCTCCATCAGCTAAGTATTGCTGAATTGGGCAATCAAATGTAGAGATTTCACTTAAGGAACTTCTACTTTTTAAGCTTTGGTTGATATATTCCAAGGGAAAACCTCGCGGCCAGATTTTAGTATCTATAAAGTGGGTATAAACGTTTTCCCAGCCGGATTTTTGTACTAATTGACCTTCAACAGACCTATCAACGGCATTTAAAAAGCCATCGTATGGGATATTGTCGTCGTCGGTTTCAGCAATAACTTCTGCACCGGATTGTATAGCTTGTAAATAACCGATATTTTTTCGAGCATAATGGTTGAAGGGACACTCTTGAGCAAAAGTGCTATCAAGCATTGTTTGAGCTTGTACAGACAAAAATTCTATTCCTTCCCAGTTCCAGTCAGATGGAGTTTTATTGTCACCAATAATCAGGATGTTCCAATTTTGACAGTTTGTAGCAATCTTTTTCACTCCCTCCGTTGGGTAGTTAATAGTTGTAATAATGATAAATTTTTTTTCCTTCATTACCTTATTTCCTTTAATCTAGAGTTTGCTTAATCTTACTGACCAGCGTTTTACTTCAAAACGAAGTCTCAAGCATGACGTTGGCGATTTTAGTAGCAACTTGCTCCCAGGTGAATGTCTCTAGGCAAAACTTCTGACCTGCTTCGCCCATATTCTTCAGTCTGTCTAAATCAGAGAAAGCGCTCAAAATTCCCTCAGCTATGCTGTTGGGTGTTGGTTCATTTACTAAAAATCCATACTTTCCATGATTAGTAATCTCTGGTAAGGCATTTCGATTTAGTCCAAGAATTGGGGTTTTACAGGCGAGAGCTTCGAGGTAAACTAGACCCCATGGCTCATTGAGTGCTGGCATCGCCAACAACGCTGCGGTATTGAACAAGTTTTGCAATTCTTCCCACGGAATGTATCCAGTAATACTTACATTATGCATAGAGCCAATTAAATCTCGATACTCATCTCGACCAACAATGACTAGCTTGAGAGATGGATTATCTTTCTGAGCAATTTTGAAGCCTTCAAGCAGGATAAGACCGCCTTTATCTGCAAAGCGTTCCTTGGCTACAAAGAGAATATGTCCTCCATAATCTTTTTCCCTCGTGAATGGTTCAATACCTCCTCTACCTGTACCCACAACTGTAATTTGTTTGGGATTAATTTTGTAATGAGTAATTAAGTTCTCTCGGACATAGCTAGAGATAGGAAAGAAATGCTTAATCTGGCTATAAGATTGCTGTTCAAGTTCCTCTGCAATCCGTAACATTTTTGGCGTATAATATTTGATATCCGTAGCATTTTGCGCCCATAAATTCCAAGTTGAGTCACAAAATAAATAATGTTCTATTTCTCGATCGAGTTTTGCTCCGGGTAAGTCTAAAGTACCTGTATGTAAAACTTTCTTACAAGCAAAAGCTTGACTTTGGGCTTGAACAATACTAGCGCTGTAGGTGCGAGTAAATCTTCCTCTACCATAGTCATAAGTTCCCAACCCAGACACTTTGTGAAGTAGCAAGTAAGCACGGCGTTGATATTTATTTTTAATACTTGAATCAATACCAAATACAGTCAGCCCTAAGCTTTCAAGTGCATCAGCGATATTTTTGGGAGTACCTGACCAAGTTTTTGTATGCTTCGGGTCGCCGAGGCTAGATATAGCTATAGGTTCAATTTTTGTCATTACTTAACCTACTTATTAAATAACGTTTAACGAGTTTTAGACAGATTATTTTCAAAGTTGTAACTTTTATTTTTTAAAGTGGATGTAAATTTATAATTTAATGCTTGCTACAAATACAAACACATTTTACTTGCTTTTATATTCTTATTTATATCTTTGTGTTGGCGATATTATATATGTCTTTAGCATAATTAAGACTACTCTCAATATAAAAATTTCTACCAAGCATCTTTAGGTATATATCTTGAATTAGCTGATTGGACATTTTTTTGAAAAGTAGCAGTAATTCAAACAATGCAGATTTTGGATTCAGCTTTAGTTCTTTTATTGTTGGTCTTGCATAGCGATATGCTAAAATTTCTCGATCGTATCTAGTAGCTAATGCTATAAAGTAATTGCCAACACTACCTAATTCTTTAGCAATTACTTCGCGATTTCTAAGATGAATTTTTTGCATAAAAATCCCATTTTCTTTTAATCTATTTTTGGCAGTTGCTTGTCCAAGATAAGAGCGATGACTAGCTTCGATGAAAGGATGATAGATGATATTTCCATATAATCCTATTCTTAAGTACCATTCATAATCTGCTATAACTCCTACATCTTCACTAAATTTTTCACCGTTTAATAGAATTTCTCGACGCATTAACAATGAGTGAACGCTAGTATATATCGAGCCTAAAAAATAATTAGCTACACAACTAAGACTTCCTTTTATTAATTTTGATTGTTGATAATCATTAATAAAAAGTTGTTCCCCTATTAAATTATGAATTGCTATTTCTAAACGTTGCCCTTTAGCATCGATTATTCTTGTTCTAGCTGCTGCACAAACTGCATCCAAATTATTCTCTAAACTGGAAACAGATACTTGCAGCCAGTTCTTGTCCCAGACATCATCGCTTGTAAGGATACAAAAATAGGGATTACTTACCTTTGATAAGCCAAAATTCCAGCTATTGTATAGACCATTTCTTGGTATTTGATGAACTTCAACTCTTGAATCTTTAGCAGCATATTCTTTAATAATTTCCCATGAACCATCATCAGAAAAGCCATCAACAATAATACAACGCCATCTATCAAACGTTTGCTCTAAAAGTGAGAGCAAACAATCTTTGATAAATTTCCCTTTATTGTAGTTAGGAATTACAACATCAATTAATGGGTAAGACTTCATTTTTTGGTTCAGTATTGCAAGTATTTTATACTAATTGAATTGCTTATTATATAAAAAATAATTATCATAAGAGTAGTAAAATTAGAAAACTCACTAAAAGGACCAAAGGCAGGGGTAAGAATAACAGATATAAGAATCACTGAGTGACCAGTAGCTTTGAGAATAGATCCGCTATTTGAAACTCTTTCATAAATCCACCCAATAATCCAGCCTGTGATGAAAGACGCTAGTGGTGAGCCAATGTAGCCAAAGTCAACAATTAGGTTAGCAGGATAGCCCCACCAACTGTATTCAATGGGAGGTAAAGAAGATGCAGCACTTGCCACTATACTCTGATAGTTTTTCCTAGAAAATGCTGAAAATCCTCCATCTAGTTTTAGCTGAGACAAAATTCTATGAATAGGGAAAAAATTTCTCAAGCCCCATGTTCTTAATCCATTGCTTATAGCGACTTCACTAACTAGACCTCCATGAGCAACAGTAGAACCAGCGTAAATAGAAAGCTCTGCAATAGGGCTTATAACTGCAACTGGTTGAGATTGAGCAAGTTCTTTAAACCACTGCTTGCGTTGCAAACTTGTAGTAGATTCAATATATTCGTAGGAAACAGTGTAGTCGGCGGCAACTATTGAAGAACGAGCGTTTGTAAGTATACCTATTACAAGTATTATTGCAATGGTAATTGGCACAGTGAATTTGAAATTCTTGGACCACTTCATTTTAGTGAAATCAATAACTTTTTGGTCTTTTAATACTGAGTAAATAGTAATAAGTATTGGTATTAAGCCGATTAAAAAATTTGTTCTAGAATTTGTAAAAATACTATTTAAAGTTAGCAGTATAACTAACAAGGCGATCTGCCAGTATTTTTTTCGTTGGTATACTGAGTACGCAGTAACTATTGCTGCGCCTAGGCGAACGAAACTAATTTCAATAATTGTTAAAATAAAAGTTGTCAGGCTCAGTTTTGATTGTATTTGCTCTAATTGTGCGATTCTATTATTTACTCCAGTTTCTAAATTAGCACCACTTCCTAAATTTAAACTGCTTAATCGTGCAAATAGTAAACTTATTAATATTGCATAAATGAGCCATAAATGCAAATAGCTTACTTTAATGTCTTTTACTATTTTTTTACGACCTTTGGCACCTCCCCAAATAATGCCAATAATGAACATAAAGCTAATTAATACATACATATAGTAGTAAGAAAAATCTAACTTAAAACCATAAGAATAAGGTCCAAAAGCAAAAACTATAAAAAGCCCACAATTTATCAAACAGTATATAAAACCTGGATGGAATACATCACCTTTTAACACCCATTTTCTAAGTGTAAAAAATAGTAATAAGGACGCAAGTATACCATTTAATAATATATGACCTTCCATTACTGCTCCTTACTATTTAAACTGAAACTTATAATTTTCTATTGATCAATAACTATTCAGGAAAGTCAAAATTGATTTTGACTATTATTAATGGCATCTATTGTCCGCTCTAGGTTCGCTACACCAATAAGGTAAATGAGCTTGATATGCTTTAATAATTTATACACTGCTATCAAATGAATAATAAATTATCGCTTCAAGCTTTTTGTAGAAATTGATTGCATCTCTGGGTACGTTGCCTTTGTAGTGTTAGAAGATACATAACTATGGATACCTGGTAGTGTTGACTCTTAATAAGCTTACTACTTGCTTTCTTCAAGCAAGAGAGCGATAAATATCCAGGGTCTGGGCCACAGTTTTATCCCAACTAAACATTCTCGCTCTTTGGTGTCCTTTAGCTATTAAGTGATCGCGTTCTAAAGAATTATCCAATAGAGAAAGCAGGATATCAGCTAAGTCAAGCGTGGCTTGAGGGTCGAATAATATACCTGCATCACCCACTACTTCAGGAATACTGGAAGAATCAGACGCAATAGTAACCGTACCGCAGGACATAGCTTCTAAAGGCGGAATGCCAAAGCCTTCGTATAAAGAGGGATAAACAAGGGCGATACTACAACGGTAGAGCTTTGCTAAATGACAATCGTTAGCATACCTGTAATGCTCAATATGATTAATGAGCTTAAACTTAGCAATCAATTTTTTTTCTGTTTGGTTTAGAGGTGAACCAACGACGCATAATACTAGATCGGTTTGTACGCTTGCTGCTTTAGCAAAAGCCAGTAATAAACCATCAAAGTTTTTATAATCACTATTACGACTGCCTACATAAAGATAGTAAGGTCGAGATGGTACAGGCTCAGAACCATAAGCCATACTTGCATTTATGCTAGAAGCTAAATGGGTAACTTTTACTTTATTTTCTGGTATTGAATATCTTTCTAACAAATCTTTTTTAGTATTTCCAGAAATACAAATAATCATTTGGGCTGCATGAATAGCTTTCCGCTTTTCTTCAATTTGCCAACCGCTAGGATCCATTTGATTGGAAAAAAGTTCATGGATCATGTCATAAACTGTTAGAACAACTGGACAATTGTATCGACTAATCTCTTGACGAGATAACAACCAATAGTAAGTAGGATGAGCGAGATCGAATTGAGTTGAATTACTAACAGAATTAAAATAATATTTTTCTAGCCAATAGGAAAGCCGACCTGGTCTAAAATTTTTGTACTTAAATAGTTGAAGATTTGGATGATATGGGTAATTTACTCCAGAAGCGTAAGTTGTTACCAAAGGTGTATAACTTTCTGGCAATCTACTAATTACATTGGCAAAGTACCTACTAATACCTTGATTAGGTGCTATTTTATACACTTGCCCATCATAGAAAATTCGCACTACTTATTCTCCTGTTTAGAACCCAAAAAAGAATATAGCCTACCTGGAGAATTACAATTTTGCGACAAATAATAACGGTAGATAGCCTCTATAAAAGGAAGTTTTGAAATAAATTTTGCTGGCAACTTTCCAACTTTTTTATTTAAGCTTTCAAATAAAGAATTCTTGAGCCCTGAGTTTGATAAAGGAAAATGATTAATCACCGTGTCAAAAGGAGCAAATATATTCAAAAGTTTGATGCCTGACTGCTCGATTGCCAGGTTATAATCTTTTAAAGGGAAAGCATTTTCACCATTATGTAGCTTATGTAATAGGTGTTCTTCAAGAAAAGTTTCTAGTTGTTCGCGATCGTTAACAATATGCTCTCTAGTTGCTAATAAAAATCCTTTAGGTTTCAATACTCGCGCACATTCAGCTAAACCTCTTTTTAAGTCTGTAAAGTGATGTAAAGCTTGTCGGGCATAAACAATATCAAAAATTCCATTCTCAAATGGTAAGGCTTCAGCAAAAGCTTGGTAAGTAAGTATGGAACCATTGTCAACCACTGCCGCTAATTTTTTAGTTGCACCTAGCCCTACATCTTCACTGGTATCAGGATCTACCGCAGAAATATCATGCCCAAGCGAGGCAAAAGCATAAGAGGCAATGCCGTTACCACAACCTAAATCGAGTATTTTTAGCTTGGTATGCGATCCTTTTATTTTCAAAATCTTCACGACTTCAACAAATTCTTCGCTTAATATAAACCGTTTGGCAGCAGCAAGGTTGTCTTGGTCGAGATAGCAAAATTTTACCAGTTGAGATAATTCTGGCTGGCAGCGCATCCAGCGTACAGATTCTTCGTAAGTATAACTAGACATATATGATGTTATGACTGTTGAAAGCTATTTTTAATGGATTTAATACTGTGTTTGGCTTTTGATATAAAGTGATTAGTTTGTTTTAACTTTTTGCCTCCATAATGATAATCAAATGTATAAATATCTGCAATTTTGTCTCTTAAAATAAAAGATGGATGCTTTATCTCCCAAATATCTTTAGTTGGTAATTGCGATAAAAAGTTTTCACCTTTAGTATGAGTAGCATCTGAACCAAAACCAATATTTGAAACAAGATTTGAGTTAGGTAAAACTGAAAGACCGCTCTGAAACCAGCAGGTATATAGCCATTGATAGTCCCAGGTATCTATACCATTGTTAAAAACATTTTCAAATATATCTGTCCAGTATTTTTGTTCGCAAGCTGACTCACATATTGAGCCAATCATAATAGGTTTTTTGTATTGCGGCCATGTTTTCAAAGTAACATCGTAATACTTCCATGCTCTGCGCCAAGAAGCCCATCCCCAAATATGGGTATATTTTGATAGATAATAACTAAAATCATTTCTGCTTTGACCATCTTGGAAGTTGTTACCGCTAATGTGCATGATGCGTTCGTCGTGTCGATAGCGTTCAAGTAGAGTTTGACAAAAATTGAAAAAAGATGGTGCTGGTAGACAATCGTCCTCTAAGATGATTGCTTCTTCCACTTCTGTAAATACCCAATCTAACCCACTTGATATCCGTTTTTTACAACCTAAATTGACCTCAGAGTAATTAGTCATTACCTGACAATCCCAATCAACACCATCGATAATGGCACGTGTAACCTGACATTTATCCGCCTCGCCTAAGCGTTCTGCACGAGGCCCATCGGCAACGACTAATAGCTTAGGCGGTTTAGCTTGACGAATTGCTGCAAATACCTTTTTAGTTGTATTAGGTCGATTGAAGATAAGAAAAGCAACAGGAGTTTTCATTATCATTTAATGTCTCCAGGTTTTTGAGCCTCCATATATAAAGTTTCCCATTGTCTATCCTTTCTATCTTTAAGTAGCATCGGATCTAACCCTTCCATAAAAGAAACTTCTTTGATGTTTATAAATCCTACTTCTTGCAATAAACGTCCTAGTAATTTACTATCCCAAACAGACAGATGTATATAGTTTTGTGTAAGAGAATGAATAGCTTCACATCCGGTTGACCATTGCAAAAAATTATCGTCCACTTTTTCACCGCAGTAGTAATTTACATATTTCTTTAGGTCAGGAACGGTTACTCTAATCCAAGCTTTAGGCTTCATTGTTCTGTATAATTCTTTGATCAAGTTCAAAGCATGAACAGGATACAGATGCTCAAGAGTATGTTCAGTAAATACTCCATCCCAACTATTATCCTTACACTTGAGAGAATACCTTAGATCAAGCGTCCAATCCGGTCCATTGGTATACTTTTTCCAAGGTTTTAGACCAGCAAAAAAATCTGCATTAATCCAACCCTCAAATTTATTCATTCCACAGCCTAGATGTAAGTAGTTTTGATTATTTTGATTTAATTTTGGACAGGTTGATAAAAATAATCTACCGTACAAGCTTCTCATCTCAAAAAGCAACAGACTTTTTAGATTAATTTGATACTCTGTATCATAAATACTACTTTCATTTTCAGGTATAGTATTAGACATCATTCAATTTTTTTTGAGACAAACAATATTCTGGTATCCAAAAATCTCATAAATTGTCGGATAATATATTCTTAATAAAACACCCTTAGAGGGCAACATTCTACAAAAATTAGATTTTCCTCTAGTATATTGAAGAAATCTTTCATAAATACTTTGGACGTTGAATTAATTTGCGTAGACTTAATTTGTACAGCATCAATAATTCCTCTGCTGGAAGATTTTCTCGCTTCTTTTAATACTTCTATTTCATAACCTTCGACATCAATTTTGAGTAAGGGGACAGCATTTCCAATATTGTTTTCTTGGATGAAATTATCTATTGTTGAAACGTCAATTTTAAAACTCATGCTTTTTCCTTTGTTAATTTGCTCAATAACATCTGAACATAAAGTTCATGAGAAGAGCTATCGTTTTGAATATGGTCACATAACAATACTTTGCCTTTAGAATCTGATAGTGCTTGATTGATCGGACTAACATCATAACCTCTAATTTCATTATTTAAAACAGTAAAAGTTCTAGGATATAGTTCAACCCAAAAAACTTTAGACCGAGTAATATCTTTATTTTGGCAAAAACCTTAGCATAGGTATCTAGTATATATTTGGAAGCTCTCATAGCATTATCTTCTGTGTTCAAAAAAATTAAGAGAATATTTTTTTAACATATCCTATATAAGTTAAATTCTGTCGCAGGCGAAATGGTATAAATAAAGCCTTGGTTAACATCCAGGCATTGTTAAACATAGTAGGGTAAAGTAGACAGCTAATATGAGAAGCAACTGCATAAGAGATCACCGTTGCTAAAGCGGCTCCACTACCTTTATAAGCTGGAATAAGCCACAAGTTTAACAAAATGTTAGTTACTGCACCTAATAATGTTGTCGCGAAACTGAAACTCGTAAGGTTTTCAGCTATCAACCATTGACTACCAGCCACACCCAGAAATACGAACGGTCCTGCCCAGATGTGTAAAGCCAAAATCTCTCCGGCTTGACTGTACTCTTTACCTAGCAAAGTATCGATCAAAGTACCTGATGCAAATGTCATGGGAATTGCGATCGCTAGGGAAATCCAAGCCACTAAGTCATATAGTTGTTGTAGCTTACTACAATATTCTTGCTCGCTCCTTTGTTTAGCACGAATAATTGCTGGAGATACAGAAGAGCAAATTATTATTGGCACAAAATACCAAATTTCTGAAAACCTTACTGCGGCTGCATAGTTACCAACAGTGACATTGTCTGTCATACTACCTAACATAACTTGGTCAATTTTTAAATAAATATTAACCATGACCGCAGATAAAATTAAAGGCCATGAGTCTTTGAGTAAGTATATAGATGTTGACCAATTGACCTTCCATAATAAAATTGACTGCTTGTGCTGAAAATAAATCCAAATTAAGCCAACTGAATTTAAAAATACATCTGCTAGTATCAAACAGATAAATGCCATTAAAGGCAGCTTAAGAGTAATAAACACGAGCTTGGCTGCGGAACTCAAAATTAATTGAATACTTCTAACTATTACAATCTTTCCTGCCAAGACTTTTGACTGAAACCAAAACTCAACTACTTCAAAAGAGCTAAATAATAATCCTAATGCAACAATTAACGTCATCCAGCGCATCTGGGGATCGTCTTCTAAAACCCACGTTGCATAACTGACTAAAGTAATAGTTAATAAACTACTAATAAACTTGAGAACAAAAGCTGTACCTAATATTTCCTGTGTAAAATTTTCGTTACGCACAATGTTACGGACTACAATTGCATCCAAGCCTAATTTAGCAAACGCTCCAAATAAACCAACAAAGCTTATGACATAGCTCAATTTGCCAAAATTTTCCGCGCCAAGATACCGAACTACGTAAATTCCTACAGATAAGGTTAGTACCATACTCAAACCACGTTCAGCAAATAGCCAACCCGCATTATGGATAATTTTGCCTAGCCCAGGACTCAGCTTTTGACTAACAGCAGTAAGTTTGTTTAGCACAATAAAATACTCATTTAGTTATGTAAATCTCCTTTTCTAAGTGAATTATAATTGGCTTTCTGCCATCAAAAGTTGCAATAACTATGCTTTATACATTTAGGTAAGTGCAAGCGGGTAAACCAATCTTTTTGCTTAAATTATTGTTTTCAATTCTGCTAACCACAACCCCGCACCCATTGAAGCTGCAAAAGCAATGATAATAAATGCTGGCAGTGTAAAAATTCGCCAACTAGGTACAAAGTTATACCATGCCATCAGCGCTAACAATATCATGCCGGAAATTAAAAAATCTACAAAACTAACTATTACCGAACTTGTGGGTACAATCAAGCGCGGGAAATACATTTTGGAAACTAAATTGGCATTATTAATTAAGCTATTGCTACACTCTGTTAGCGCATTAGAAAAAAATTGCCAAGGTAGCATGGCGGCAAATACTAAAATAGGATAAGGCGCACTAGAAGGTAACTTGGCTAAATTACCAAACACAATTGTAAACACTACCATTGTTAGAAATGGGCGGATTAATGCCCAAAATATGCCAATAGCTGTTTGCTTGTAACGAACCAAAATATCGCGCCACGCCAGGAAATAAAACAACTCCCGATACTTCCACAAATCTTGCCAATATTGTCTCTCTGTTCGTCCTGCTTCAATTATTAATTCGGCTTGGCTGCTATCTACCATAAGTTAAAATGATTAATCACACTTGTTGTAATAAACTTTTGGCAAGCAGTATTTTATACTTGTTACGCAATTATTAAATTAGGTCAATTCGATCTTTAATATCAACTAAAAAGTTACTTTGTCCATTTTTTTTTATTCGATATCGATCTATTCTCTGTACTCGTAACTCAAGTCAAACTAATTTAATAGGGTTATTAACCTAGCTTTACAAAAAACTCTTAAGAAATTTAACTCACTTATTTGGTAAATGCAATAGTATTTTTACTGGGGTTATTTAGAGCGTTGTGTACTTTAAGATACTGAAATTCTGTTGCATTAAGGGTGAATAGATATAAAAAGATTGAAAGTGCGATCGCGCCATCCGATTATGGAATTGGTCGTACAAGGGTTAAGCTGGATAGTGGTAGCACTAGCCAGCTATTTATCAATATATGAGTTTTGGGTTATAGAAATCGTTAATGCTTGACCAAATTTTAAATTCTCCTTACCATGCAGGAATAGAAGCTGCTTTTGTTTTAATTATCTTGTCGTTTCTAGAAGCAGTGCTATCGGCGGATAATGCGATCGCTCTAGCAGCGCTTGCCCAACGACTAGAAGATCCCAAACTTCAGCCTCAAGCCTTAAATATTGGCTTAGTAGTTGCCTACGTGCTGAGGATTAGCCTAATTTTGACTGCAACTTGGGTAACAAAGTTTTGGCAATTTGAATTACTAGGTTCGGCTTACTTATTGTGGCTGGCATGGCAGTATTTTAGTTCGTCAAAGGACGAAGACGGCAACGAGCATCATGCTCCAGGTTTTACATCTTTATGGCAAGCAATTCCGGTGATTGCCTTTACAGACTTGGCATTTTCCTTAGATAGCGTCACAACAGCGATCGCGATTTCTCAAGAAACTTGGTTAGTTTTGACGGGTGCAACCATTGGGATTATTACATTGCGCTTTATGGCGGGCTTGTTTATCCGTTGGCTCGATGAATTTGAGCATTTAGAGGATGCAGGCTACATTACAGTGGCGCTGGTAGGTCTGCGCTTGCTGCTGCGGGTGTTTGACTCGGCTTTGATCCCGCCAGAGTGGGTAATGATTAGCGCGATCGCAATTATTTTTGCTTGGGGTTTCTCAAAAAGGACGTTAACATCTTCTCCAACTCCAGAACCGGAGAAAAACCCCGTTTCTAAATAAAACTTGGTAATGTGAAGCCCGCCTAGGCGGGCTTTGTTTATTCTCGAATCCAACCGCTTACTGTCGGTTGCCAATTAACTAATTCATCTTCCTTAAACCACAAATCAATCTCGCGTAGCGCCGTTTCTACCGCATCAGAGCCGTGAATTAGGTTGCGCCCAATATTTATCCCAAAGTCACCTCTAATCGTCCCTGGCTCGGCTGTTAGAGGGTTGGTAGCACCAATCATTTTTCTAGCAGAAGCAACTACACCATCACCTTCCCAAACCATCGCAGCTACAGGGGCGGAGGTAATAAATTCAACTAAACCGCCAAAAAAGGGTTTTTCGCGGTGAACGTCATAATGCTGCTCTGCCAATTCGCGGCTGACTTTCATAAATTTCAAGCCAACTAAAGTAAAACCTTTGGCTTCAAAACGGCAAATAATCTCGCCCACTAACCCGCGTTGGACTCCATCCGGCTTAATAGCGATAAATGTCCTTTCCAAAACTATCTCTCCAAAACGTGCGAACTCATTACAAAAATCAGATTAGCCTAGAAAGTCTCCCTATTAGCTTAGATGCTCTTAATATAGATGCGTTAAACTGGCTATTCGTCAGGTGATAATTGAGGTCAGCAAAAAATGGGTGTTGAGTCAACCGCTACATCAGAAATTGAAAAAAAAGCCACCATCGAAACCCCTGAAAATAAAGCTGGAATATCGGCGAAGCAACAATCGGTAGCACTGGTTAGAACTGACGCGACGCACTCGTGGAAGATTGAAGATAGCGAAGACCTTTATCGAATTGAAGGTTGGGGTGAGCCTTACTTTTCAATTAATGCCGTAGGTAATATCACCGTTTCTCCCAAAGGCGATCGCGGTGGCTCGTTGGATCTGTTTGAATTAGTTAGCGCTCTCAAACAACGCAATTTGGGGCTACCGCTACTAATTCGCTTTTCTGATATTTTGGAAGATAGGATCGAGCGGTTGAATGCTTGCTTTGCTAAAGCGATCGCTAGATACAATTATCCTGGGGTTTATAAGGGCGTTTTCCCGGTTAAATGCAATCAGCAACGGCATTTGATTGAAGACTTGGTACGTTTTGGCAAACCTCACCAATTTGGCTTGGAAGCTGGCTCAAAACCCGAACTAATGATTGCGCTGGCGCTACTAGATACCCCCGAAGCGCTGCTAATTTGCAATGGTTATAAAGACCGAGAATACATTGAAACGGCGATGTTATCCCAAAGGCTAGGACAAACGGCAATTATTGTCCTAGAGCAGATAGAGGAAGTGGATTTAGTCATTGCAGCTAGCCGTCAGCTAGGAATTAAGCCAATTTTGGGCATTCGGGCGAAACTTAGCACTCAAGGGGTTGGCCGCTGGGGTGGTTCTAGTGGAGATCGGGCTAAGTTTGGGCTAACTATTCCTGAAATTATCCAAGCGGTGGAGAAACTAACCGCCGCTAATTTGCTAGATTCGTTGCAGTTGTTGCATTTCCACATTGGTTCGCAAATTTCCGCGATTAATGTTGTTAAAGACGCAATTCGCGAAGCCAGCCAGATTTATGTAGAATTGGCGACTTTGGGCGCAAATATGAAGTATCTGGATGTGGGTGGTGGCTTGGGGGTAGATTATGACGGTTCGCAAACCAATTTCTATGCCTCCAAAAACTACAATATGCAGAATTACGCTAACGATATTGTGGCAGAGTTGAAAGAGACTTGCGCCGAACGTCAATTGCCCGTACCAACTCTGATTAGTGAAAGTGGCAGAGCGATCGCCTCTCACCAATCGGTACTAATTTTTGACGTTTTGAGTACCTGCGATGTCCCATCAGGACAGCCGGAACCACCCAAAGAAGGGGAACCGCCGATTATTTGGAATTTGTGGGAAACTTATCAGTCGATTAATGTCGAAAACTTCCAAGAGACTTTTCACGACGTTACCCAGTTTAAAGAAGAAGCTATTAGTCGCTTTAATCTCGGAATTTTGCGCCTGACGGAGAGAGCAAGAGTAGAGCGGATTTATTGGGCGTGTTGCGAGAAAATTTTGGCAATTACTCGGCAACAAGACTATGTACCGGACGATTTGGAAGACTTGGAAAAAATCATGGCTTCCATCTATTACATCAATCTGTCGGTTTTTCAGTCAGCGCCAGATTGTTGGGCGATAGATCAGCTATTTCCAATTATGCCAATTCATCGTTTGGGAGAAGAACCAACTAGACGCGGGATATTAGCCGATTTGACTTGCGATAGCGATGGCAAAATTGACCGCTTTATCGATCTAAGAGATGTGAAGTCAGTTTTAGAATTACATTCTTTCCAGCCATCGGAGCCTTACTATTTGGGAATGTTTCTAAGTGGTGCTTACCAGGAAATTATGGGGAACTTACATAACCTGTTTGGCGACACTAATGCCGTACATATCCAATTAACGCCCAAAGGTTACGAAATTGAACACGTAGTCAAAGGCGATACGATGACGGAAGTTGTCGGTTATGTTCAATACGATGCAGAGGATTTGGTTGAAAGTATCCGTAAGCGCACCGAGCAAGCCTTGCAAGACAAGCGAATTACTCTGCTCGAAGCCCAAAGATTGCTGCAAACCTACGAACAGAGCTTAAGTCGATATACTTATTTGAGCAACTAAGCAATTTTTTATCCGGGCAGGAGAAGCGCAAATATTCTTTTTCCTGCTCGTAATTGCTAGTGACTATCTAATAAGTCGGCGATCGCTTGACGCTCCGATGGTGGCTCGGATGGTGGTGCTTGCCGAGTATCGGTAATTAGCCAATCTAAAGCCGCCGCTTGTACGTCAATGGTGGCTCCAGTCTTGTCTACGCAATAACGTCCAAATACTAGCTTATCTACCAAGCGCACCCCAGGTCCAAGGCGGGCATATTCAAAAATTACGCTATTTTCGACTGTAGCATTCCCACAAATCCAGCAGTTGGGACCAATCATCGTTGGTCCGACTATTTTGGCTCCATCTTCAATATGAGTCATACCACCAATATAAACGGGCCCTGTAATATCTACTTTGTCCCAATTTACAGCAACATTTAACCCTGTATAAATGCCTTCTTTGACTTGATGACCGGGAATTTTGACATTTTTAACTTTGCCCATCAGCACATCTTGAATGGCTTGCCAATAGTCGGGAACTTTGCCAATATCTACCCATTGGAAATCCATAGAGATGCCGTAAAAAGGTGCGGCGATTTCAACTAACTTGGGAAACAGTTGGCTGCCGATGTCGTATTCTTGACCAGAAGGAATGTAATTTAATACCTCCGGTTCAAAGATATAAATTCCCGTATTAATATTTGTGCTTAAAGCTTCTTCCACCGATGGCTTTTCTTGAAAAGCTTTAATCCGGCCTTCTTCGTCTGTGACGACTACGCCGTAGCTAGATACTTCCTCTTTTGGGACAGATTTCATTACAACGGTGGCGATCGCCCCTTTTGCTTTATGCCATTTGACGGCGGCGGTCAAATCTAGGTCAATTAAAGCGTCGCCGCATAGAACGACAAAAGTATCGTCAAAAAACGGCGAAAAGTCCTGAATTCGGCGCATTCCTCCCGCCGAGCCAATCGCTTCGCCGACAAGTTCCCCGTCTACAATTCGTCCTTCAAAAGAGTAGGCAATTTGCACGCCAAAATGTTGCCCATCGCGGAAATAACTTTCAATTTCGTTAGCTAGGTGACTGACATTGACCACAATTTGGTCAAAACCGTGCTGGCGCAGTAGTTCCAGTAGAAATTCCATCACTGGCTTTTGCAGGATGGGAATCATTGGTTTGGGCATTGTATAAGTAATCGGGCGTATGCGAGTACCTTTACCAGCCGCTAAAATCATGGCTTTCATAAAGTTTCACTCCTCCGTTAATGCCATTTCACTATGGTTACTTGAGAATTCCATCATCTGTCAATTTCAGCCTTGGATGGTGATTAGAGGGCGATCGCACCCTAGAGAAAAGTACCATCTTACAAAATCGGCACTTTTTGGCAGGCTAGTTAGTTGTACGCAATTGAAGAAAAAATTGCAATTACCAAAGGGTAGATAGATATTTTTTACCTTAATTGCTGCGTTCTAGTTATTTACCTGTATATTAATCTACTCGGATTTTGGGATTTTACTAAAACTTTACATTTACAACCCTTCAGGGCGATCGCTAACTACTGGTACGGTTATAGCCCGAATTTTTATTTCTTGATAAAATTCCTCTTGCTCTAACTCTACTTTGGATTGAGCAGATAGCAGCAGCAAAGCCCAAAATACACCAATGCGATCGCCTACTGCTTCCGTTGCAGTTGTTTCTTTCGCCTCAGCTTGCAACTCTACACTGTCTGACGGCAAAAGTAAGGATAGGGAGTGGCTAGTTTCTTGATGCCACAAATATACAAGCTGATCTAAATTCAGCCAACTTTGGTGGGGTAGCTGTTGAGAGTAACTTGTCAAAAATTGGTCTAATTTGCCCGCTACTTCCGTCAAATTTTCTTGATGAGCAAGTTCTAAAGTGGCACGAGTAATTTGAGCGCGAGAGGCTGGGCGCACATGACGGCGGCGATTGGGTAAGGCATGAATTTCTTGCTCGGTAAGGCAAGTTTGAGTTGCCATTAGCTGCAACTGGGCAATTAATTCAGAGAGAGTTACGGCTCGTTTTTGGGGTGGTAAAGCTGCCGTGCGACGGCGGATGTGTTGCTCTAAATGCTCTCTAGATTTGCCAACAGTTGCCTCTGCAAAGGCTAACAAGTCACAATCTTCTTCTACTGGGTTCAATTCTAAAGCGCTCAGAGTGTTGGCTTTAAATAGCACTAGCATTGATGCTGACAAAAAAGCTTGCCCCGACTGTGACAAGTCTGTTTCGTAGGCAGAGGGTGCAGTTTCTTGATTGGCAAGGAGTTTGACTAAATAGCGATCGATGACTTCAATTACCTGCACGTCCCATGGATCGATTTCACCTTTTTGGGCAAGGTCAATTAATAGGGCAATACTTGCAAACAGTGTATCGGCATCCATAAAGGTATTTATTTAGTAAAAGTGCGATTTCTTAGAGCTAATACTCAGACTGGTCGATAAAAGTTGATAGTTTAGCTTTAAGTTATAGAGCATTTTGTCTAAACTTTATTGCCGTTAGGTGAATTGTCGGCAATAGTTATGGCGGAGACAACTTTACTAGCTTGCTCGGTGCGAATTGCCTCAATAGTCCCATTAATCGTGCCAGCAATGGGTACAGTTACAAGCGCCCCCAAAAACCCAGCTATTTCTGCCCCTATTAATAAAGCTACAAAAATCCAGATGGGATTAAGCCCAGTAAAATTTCCCATTAGTCTAGGTGCGAGAACATTGTCTTTAAACTGTTGGACAACGATCGCAAATATGGCTGTTTGAACAGCTAACCACCAATTTTGAAACAAAACTAAAAGTGTCACTAATCCGATGCCTAAAGTTGCGCCAATAAATGGAATCAATTCCGCACCTCCAATCAGCAACGCAAACAGTAAAGCAAAAGGTAGTCTCAAAGCTAAAAATATCGGCGTTAAAGTCATAAACATGAATAGTCCGAGTATTAGCTGCGTAATGAAAAAATTGTGAAAATTTAGCTGTAAGGAGGTATTAAAAGCCGAGCCAAAGGGAGCAGGAATTAAGTCAATTAAACCCCTCCAGACAACTTTGCCATACAGCAGCATATAAAAAGCTAGGACTATCACAAGCACAGTATCAACTAGCCCAGACAGAGTACCTAATGCAAAGCCAAAGGCTTCTCCGGCAAATACTTGGGCTTGGCTCTCGATGCGGGCGGTAATGCGGCTGCTAAAGCCCGTTAAATCTAAAGGTAAGCGTCTAGCTCTTGCCCATTTATCTACTAGCCCTGCCAAATTGTCTTGACTCATCTCCAGCCAAGCGGGGATACCTTGTAATAGTTCTTGCAGTTGGTTAAAAATTAACGGCACAATTGTGAAAGCCAGAACTACCAATAGCGCTAAACTGACAAGCAACACAATAATTACGGCTTGGGTGCGCGTGATGCCGATTCGTTCAAAAAATTTGACTGGGTAATTTAACAAAAAAGCTAAAATTGCTGCAACAGTCAATACCGTAAACAAATGATCGAAATAGCTAAAAGCTTGGGATAGTACCCAAACATTTAGAGCAACTACCGGAGCGCCGAAACCAATAATAATTAAACGTTGAAAAGAGGCTGAACGGCGCATTTCAAGTAACCTATACTATTGAGACTCCCATTTCAAGCAGCCCAAGATGGATATAAGCGTAGCCGCTCTTCGCAAAGATTACACGAAAGAAGGATTAAGGGAAATAGATTTAGATCCCAATCCCTTTAAACAATTTAAAAAATGGTTTGATGAAGCCTTGGGTGCCCAATTGCCCGAACCAAATGCTATGACCCTTGGTACAGCTACAGTAGAGGGCAAACCGTCAGCTAGAATGGTCTTACTTAAAGACTATGATGATCGCGGTTTTGTATTTTATACCAATTATCTCAGCCACAAAGGGCAAGAACTAGCAACTAATCCTCAAGCGGCTTTGGTTTTTTGGTGGGCGCAGTTAGAGCGCCAAGTCCGAATTGAGGGGAAAGTTTGGCAAGTTTCCCCCCAAGAATCTGATGAGTATTTCCAGCAACGCCCAATTAATAGTCAATTGGGCGCGTGGGTATCAAACCAAAGTCAAAAAGTCGCAAGTCGTGAGGTTTTGGAACAACGCCAAGCGCAATTACAAGCTCAATACGAACAGCAAACTATTCCTCGTCCCCAGCATTGGGGAGGCTTTCGAGTCGTACCGACAGAAATTGAGTTTTGGCAAGGAAGAACTAGCCGCTTGCACGATCGCTTGCTTTATCGCCGTCTTGAAGATAATAGCTGGCTAATTGAGCGTTTGGCTCCCTAGTTTTGCTATTGGTTTTGAGGAACGGGGGGAGCTAGAAGGGTTTGGGGATCGGGCATAAAACTATATCTTAAGAAAATTCCTAGGGCGACAAATAAACAAATAAATACTGTAGCAATGCCCAAAAAGTCAGGCAGCCAAAAAACTACTTCTATGTGGTTTATTTGCCCTGGTTGCAGTTTCCACAACATTTGTCGTCCCTTCGAGTAAATTTCTGGATGGATAGCGTTTTCTGCCTTTTCGATGCTCCGACCCCCCCAAGGAGTATTGAGACTAAACTCTAAATCAAAGACTGAACCTGGACTAACTAGCACATTACCGTTATTGGCAATTAAAGATAGACTCCGCAAATCTAAGTCATAAATTAAGCGATTGCGTAATAGCAGCAACAAGTTGTTTTGATGCAACTGTAGTTTAGAGTCGATTTTTGGCAGTTCTTCGGCAGTTTCAACGGAGTTTTTTGGCTCTACAGGATTAAAAAATTGATTAAATTTTTCTTCTAGGTCAGCGCCATTATCAAAGGGAATAGTTACAGTAATTTCTTCTGTCGAAAGGCGCTTGACTTTGCCTTGCAATTGTTTGGCACGCTGTTCGAGACTACTTAGCCACTGAGTCGCCGAGTCGCCGCTAAAACTTGTTAGACGCTCGCCTAGCTTAATATGTTGGACTATTTCCCCATGATTGGGACGGTCAAAAGCCACGCCCAGGTCGTATTTAACGCAACCAGAAAGTAAGAGCGATGCAAGGAGCATCAACCAAACTATTCGACTGCGCTTAATCAAACTCTTAATTTTCTGCTTCAAGAATTTATTACTCATTTTTTTAGCCTTGGCGAGCGAATTGTTATCATCGTAGTCTTTACAAGAGAGAATTCATGCTATTTACGAATTTGCCCAAAAAAGCCAGCCCACTGTCAAGCCAGTGAAAATTAGCGATACCCAAATAAATTGATTGTCTTTAGTATTTACTTGACTCAAATCTATTGGTTCTGGCTTTTGGGGTGGTTTGGGTTTAGTACGGGGTAGATTAGTATTGCTCAGACGAGTTTGGCTAGTATTATCGGCGATCGTTGTTAAATCGGGAATTTGGGTCAGCCATTCGCTTGGTCTTTTTAGCTGGGGTGCTTGCATAATATACAGCAATCGTTTTCCCTGTTTGCTAGTTTCAGCGTCGGGATGCTGTTTGATTTGTTCGCATAAAGCGATCGCTTCTGCGGTTTGTCCGGTGGCTTCATAAGCTGTTACTAACCAAATTAGGACTTTGCCCCCAAAGTCCGAATTGCGTTTAACTAGAGCGCTGGCCCTCTCTAATCGCTTTACAGACTCAGGGTACTGTCCGCGCTCAAAAGCTGCTACTCCAGCGAGGTATTCTTTCGTCGCAATTTCTAAACTTTCTGTCACTTTTTGCGTTGATTAAAACTGATCTTTCTTGATGTTGCCATTTTCTCCGGCTACTTTGCCAATAGAGAAATGATTAGAATTGAATTAAGGCTTGGTTCTTGCTAGTGCTATTAACTTAGGACAAAACTTATGAATACTCTGGGTTGGCGATTCGACTTAAATATTTTCAAGAATATAGGGGCGATCGCGCCAAGGGCAGCGCGTAAAGTGATCGAACCCATAACGATAATCCTCGTCGGGGCTGCCACAGCGCCACTTTCTGCCCAAGTTATCAGTATTGAAAACCAAGGTTTTGATGCGGATCCAACATCAGCTAATAATTCAATTATTTACACTAACCCAATTCCTACACCAAATAATTCAATTATCTACGGTAGCCCCATTCCTAGCCCGTCAATTACTTATCCTCATAACTCCTATTTTTACCCTAGTTATTATCCAGGCTCGGTAACTAAGGTAAGAGATTCTAGAAGGACGACGCTGACTAATCCAGTATTAGTTAATCCGACAATTCGCGATTCTACGTTAATTAATCCGACAATTATTGAAATTCAAACACAAAGGCGCTACCGGGTACGGGAGCGCAATACTACGATTTTAAGACCGATGAATTACTAATAGCAGTCCTTCTAGTTCAAAAACTCCGAAGCGACAATCATTGAGCCGATCCCGCTATCGGTAAAAATTTCTAACAGTAAGGCGTGAGGAATGCGTCCATCTATAATGTGGGCGGCTTTTACTCCTTGAGCCAAACTCCGCACGCAACAATTTACTTTCGGAATCATGCCTCCACCTACGACTCCTGTAGCAATTAATTCGCGGGCTTGTTGGATGTCCAATTTATAAAGCAAACTTGCAGGATCTTTATAGTCTTGCAAAATTCCGGCGGTATCGGTGAGCAAAATTAATTTTTCTGCGCCCAAAGCGGCGGCTATTTCTCCAGCTACGGTATCGGCGTTGATGTTGTAAGCTTGTCCTGATTCGTCCGCCGCTACGCTAGAAACTACGGGAATATAGCCATCTTTGAGCAAAGATTCTAAAATTCGCACGTCCATAGTGCTGACTTCTCCTACAAACCCGATTCCTTGACGACCTTCTGGGCGAGCTTTGATCAAATTGCCATCTTTGCCGCATAAACCTACTGCCGAGCCTCCAGCTTGGTTAATTAAAGACACAATTTCTTTATTAACTCGCCCGACTAAGACCATTTCTACTACATCCATTGTCGGCGCATCGGTGACTCGCAGCCCGTTATTGAATTGGGGTTCAATTCCTAGCTTGTCTAGCCAGCTATTAATTTCTGGTCCCCCGCCATGAACTATTACTGGGCGCAAGCCTACGCAAGCTAAAAATACTACGTCCCTAACTACTCGATCTTTGAGGGTGCTGTCTTTCATGGCTGCGCCGCCATACTTGACGACAACAATTCGACCAGAAAATTGTTGGATATAAGGTAAGGCTTCGCTTAGTACGCGGACGCGCGTAGCGTCAACTTCCCTAATGTATTCGCGATCGTTGTCCATAATCTGCTTTAAAGTATCCCATGCAGTTTAATTGAGGAAGCGATCGCACTTCAATCTCACAAGTTACAGTTTTCTATCCCGTCTGCTGGTAGGAAAAAATAGGATTTTTGCTAGTCGGGTGGGGATAAATCTGGTTTAAGTACGCTGGGAATAAGTTCAATTACTCGGCTGGCTATCTGGGCGGCGGTTTCGCCATCGCTGACGCGGACGTGTAAATCGGCTTGTTTGTATAGGGGTTGGCGTTGCTGAAAAATGCTTTGCAGTTGTCCCAAAGGATCGGTTGCTTGTAATAAAGGTCTTGTGCTGTCGTCTTTTAAACGCTCGTAAAGCACTTCTACAGGCACATCTAGCCAGACAATTAAGCCGTAGTGCAAATAACTCCAGTTTTTCTGCTGGGTAACAATTCCGCCACCCGTGGCGATCGCTAAATTCGTATAAGCACAGACTTGAGCTAATACTTTAGTTTCTATCTGCCTAAATTCTGCCTCTCCAACTTCTGTAAATAGTTGATTAATTGATTGCTTCGTTACTTGCGTAACGACTGCATCCGTATCCAAAAATCCGTAGCCCAACTCTGTAGCAATTAAACTCCCTATCGTTGTTTTCCCCGTTCCCATCATGCCAACGAGGTATAAATTTACTCCTTTCAATAGATTATTTTGTGTTTTTGTTCGCATATTCTCAATCCATAGTGCCTTAGATTATTTGCCTAGTTAAAAGCTTACGTCACAAGGATACTAACAATCGAGTCATAGTTTTTGCGAACAATATGAGTAGCTTTGCCTTTACGCTATTTTTATATAAAATTTACAGAAACTTTATTAATTGCTTTAACGTCAAATCAGAAGATGCCAAATATAATTCAGATTTAGCTCATCTGACTATGTTTCCCAATCCCATAGTGCCAATAGCACTTAACCCTTACAGGTGAAGAAGTTTGATAGCTCTTAGGTTCCAAAATTCTCAAGCGCTCAATGTATTTTCTGAGGTTTAAAGCATGGCTTCGATTAGTGACCTCGTACAAAATACTCTGAAGGCTGGTTATCTGACAATTGAAGCAGAAGAACAACTGCGAAAATTGCTCGGTACTCAGTATAATTTGGAAGACTTAAATGCTTTTGTTACATTGCAAGAAGCAGCGATGACGGGTCAAGTTAAGCAAGAATCCCGCGAACGCCTGATTAAAAATAATCCAGGAAAAAGGTCTAGTTGCCATTCTTTCTGCCACTACACAAGTATCAGACAGTATTAGAGACAATGTACCTGACAATACGGAACATTGGCAAAAATGATTATAAATATTGAGAGTAGGGCTAGTTTGGTTAATCTAGTCGCCGTTTGGATAAAAAATTAAGTGCGATCGCCTTTAAGGTTAATTTTTTGCCAAACGGCGAAAGCACGGGAGCCGTCCCCGTGCTTATTTGCGCTTTAGCTTAGAGAATCGAAATAATCCCGAACGCGGTTACGTCGCTTGGGTTGACGTAACTTCTGGAGTGCCTTTGATTCAATTTGCCGCACTCGTTCTCGTGAAAGGTCTAAAGCCCGTCCAATTTCTGCTAAAGAGTAAGCGCGACCGTCGCCCAAACCAAAACGCATTAAAATCACATCCCGTTCGCGATCGGTTAAATCGGTGAGTAGATACTGCAAGTCGCGCTGTAATGATTCGCGCATCAGCATTTCTTCTGGCGATACAGTATCAGTTTCTAGTAAGTCTCCAAGTTCTGTATCTTTATCCTTACCTACTTTGGTTTCTAAAGACACCGAGCGAGGGACGCGCAATAAAACATCGCGCAACTGCTTTGGTGTCATGTCCAACTCGGTAGCAATTTCCTCAATTGTTGGGGTGCGACCTTTTTCTTGGGCAATTTTGCGTTGAGCCTTCTTAATTTTGTTTAGCTTTTCGGTAATGTGGACGGGTAAGCGGATTGTCCGACTTTGAGTTGCGATCGCTCTAGTTATTCCTTGGCGAATCCACCAGTAAGCGTAAGTGCTGAAACGATAGCCTTTAGTAGGATCGAACTTTTCTACGGCTCTTTCCAATCCTAAAGTTCCTTCTTGGACTAAATCTAAAAGTTCTAAGCCCCGATTTTGATATTTTTTGGCGACAGACACTACCAAGCGGAGATTGGCTTGGATCATGTGTTCTTTGGCGCGAACACCTTGGGTTTGAATTTGCTCCAATTCTTCTACTGTCAAGCCAGCAATTTCTGCCCAGCGCCGTTTACCTGCGGACAAAGTTGGCTTGAGTTCAGAGACATCTATATCAGCATTTTTAGCCCAACGCTCTAGAGACGGGCGGTGTCCGAGTTCGGAAGTCAACCGCTCTTGCACTTCTATTAAGCGCGTGAAAGAGATCAGAATTTCATCGCCGCTACCCGCCGCTTTTGAGCAAAGCAATCGCATTTTTAAGTGACGTTGAACTTTTTGAGCTTCGGCGACTTCTTCATCTCGCGCTAATAAATCAACCCGACCAATTTCTTGCAAATAAAGCCGTACTAAGTCTGTCGAGCGGCGATTGACGCTTTGCTGAGAATTACTGGCAGTTTGTTCAATAGATGTATCAAGCAGGTCATTTACCAGGGAATCAGCCTCAAGGAGGCTGTCCTCGTCTTGAAAAGTTTCTGGGACGGAGAATCCGCCCCCAGAACTTTCCGTCTCTTGAAAAGTTTCTGGGATGGAGAATCCGCCCCCAGAACTTTCCGTTGGGACAAGTTCCAAGGACGATGGGCGATCGCCCTTAGTAGTGTCTGCGTAAAAAGATAGTGCTGGCATAAGATAGTCTCAATGGCTCTGGCGTGACAATAGACTGAATCAGTGGTGCTTGTTGTTGCTATTGTTCCCGTCATTTAGCAAGAAATAACACCGCCGCGAAAATTTCTTTGCTGAATTTAACTAAACAGGAAATTTGAATAGCAATTTTTCCCTGCAAGCCATCTACATGGTTAGTTGAGCAGTTAAGTCGATCTACAGCGCCGTAGACAGATATTCCTGAATAATTAGCCTTTTTACTTGGTTGGCTGATCTTTTGAAAAGTTTTGTGAAGGGAAAATCGCCGTCAAGACTGGGCTACGCTCGTTTCAAATTGCCCGAAAATTTGACCGTCCCCGACTTCAACGCACTTTTTGGCAATAGCCACTAAACCTGTACCAGGGATATGGTCAGGATTTTCTGCTCTAAGACTACTTTGAACCTCCGCAAAGATCCTTTTTGCCAGGCGCGAGTATCGATTTTTATGAAAATTTTGCTATTTTGTCAAAAGCGATCGCAATTACTATTGATGATAGTGTCACAGTGTTTTTGCAAAATTGATACTTAAGCATTGCTTTTTTAGCAATCTAATACTTAGCAATTAGTTGCTTCAAGCTTGCGCTCAATAGCTTATCGCCACAAACTAGGTATTATTTTGCCAAGGTATATTCACAATTTATTTGGCTGTTCACTTATTAATATTTTCGATGATGAAGTTCAAAAACATTGACATTTAGGTAATTTATTTTGCTTTGTTTTTATAGCAAGATAATCCAAAAGTTCAGCTAAGCTATTGGATTGAAAGTTTAGTTTTGTTGTGAATTTGTAGCAAAACAACAATTTTTTTTTAATAAATCTACTGAGTCTACTTACGAAAAAATCTGCCTAAGCAAGGATAAATTGCTACTTAACAGCGCGTTGTAGTACGGCTAACCTATGCCAGGAAGTAGTTTAGAGTTAGAAGTTATTTAGGCAAAACAACCATTTTACTTGCCGACATTTACAAGAACTTTTAAGCTATGTGTAGGGAGATCAAACATTTTTGTAATTCTGATTCAAATTGTAAACTTGGACAAACAGCTTTCCAAACCTGACGCAATTATTCAGCAGCTAGTGTTGTTAGCTATAGCGGTGCTGCTGACACTGCTACTATGGGCTTTTGGTATTCATCGAATCCAAGTATCCGATCCATACATTAAAAGCGTTCTAGCGCTTCCAGGGAACTCTATTCAAGGTAAGGCAATTTTTCAGATGAATTGTGCAGGCTGTCATGGTTGGCAGGGAGATGGCAGCGTCGGACCAAGCTTGCAGGGAGTTTCTAAGCACAAATCTCGTTATGGTTTAATTCATCAAGTTGTGAGCGGTGATACTCCACCAATGCCCCAGTTTCAGCCTAATACTAAGGAGATGGCAGATTTGCTCAGTTATTTGGAAACTTTATAGAGGTTCAATTGGTGCTTAGTTAGGGTATAAAGTCTCTAGTTATCGGTTCTTAAGCGCGATCGCACTTAGTAGCCGATCGGTACTCTGTTGGAAGTATCATAAAATTTAGAGTTGTTTTGTAATTTTAGTTTCGAGCCTACTGGTATGGAAATTTTGACATTGGGTTGGGTTTCATTATTAGTCTTGTTTACATGGTCGATTGCAATGGTAGTTTGGGGTCGTAATGGACTGTAAGTGACGTGGAAACAACTATTTTACCGATCTTGGCGGCATCAGCTTTTGGCTTGCTAGTAGTTGTGAGTGGGGGAATCATTTATTTGACCGCCGCATCTTGGCGCGATCGCCGCCGCCAAGAAACTGAACTTCGTACCAATAGACGCAGTGTACGCCCCAATAAAAAGTAAGGTAGCTCAATGCTGCCAACAAACAAATAATGGTACAGGCAGATTACCTGTACCATAAAAATTAATTATTTTCCTATTACTGCATTGTTGCGGTTTTCTGGCGATCGAGTTTCAACATTAAAACCCCCAACGGTGGCAAGCACAAGTCTAGGGAGTAAGACCGACTATGGCACGACCATTCATCTGCCCACTTACCGCCCAAATTACCCATATTGCTACCGCCATACTCCCGCGCATCGCTATTGAGTAACTCAGTATAAAACCCTGGCTCTGGTACGCCAATACGGTAGTGAGAGTGCGGCTGAGGAGTAAAGTTGCAAACAACAATCAAAAATTCATCTGAATCTTTAGCACGACGGATAAACGCCACCACGCTATGACGGTTATCGCTGCAATCTATCCACTCAAAACCTGGTTCGGCAAAATCTTGAGTGTACAAAGCGCTTTCTTGCCGATAAATTCGGTTGAGATCGCCCATAAATTGCTTTAACTGCTGGTGCGGCGGATGTTGCAACAAATGCCACTCCAAATCGCCCCACACATTCCACTCGCTCCATTGCCCAAACTCCATACCCATAAATAGAGTTTTCTTACCAGGATGGGCAAACATATAGCTAAACAAACAGCGCATATTCGCTAGTTTTTGCCAGGTGTCGCCGGGAATTTTGCCGATAATATGACTTTTGCCATGCACAACCTCATCGTGAGACAACGCCAGCATAAAGTTCTCGCTGTGGTTGTACCACATA
Source organism: Aliterella sp. E5.1 (assembly GCF_057473825.1). Taxonomy (NCBI): domain Bacteria; kingdom Bacillati; phylum Cyanobacteriota; class Cyanophyceae; order Chroococcidiopsidales; family Aliterellaceae; genus Aliterella; species Aliterella sp. E5.1. The sequence goes on along the minus strand of NZ_JBYCCV010000006.1, from coordinate 43,067 downwards.
CTAAAAGTGATGTTGTTTTGATGAAATTGACGGAACCAAGGGTCCATGCTGAAGTAGTCCAGCATATCGTGCATCCAGCCCATATTCCACTTTAAATTAAAGCCCAACCCACCCATGTAGGTAGGCCAAGATACCATTGGCCAAGAGGTTGATTCTTCAGCAATAGACAGCGCACCCGGAAAGTAGCTAAAAATTACGTGATTAGTTTGCCGGAGAAAATCCGCCGCCTCCAAGTTTTCTCTACCGCCATATTGATTGGGCAGCCATTCCCCAGGTTTGCGACAGTAATCGAGGTAAAGCATAGATGCAACGGCATCTACGCGAATTCCGTCAATATGATATTTATCGAACCAAAACAAGGCATTAGCAACTAAAAAGTTTCTAACTTCGTGGCGATTGTAGTTGAAAACTAAAGTACCCCATTCTTTATGTTCGCCTTTGAGGGGATCGGCGTGTTCGTAAAGGTGAGAACCATCAAAAAAGGCTAATCCATGCCCATCTTTAGGAAAGTGACCGGGAACCCAATCGACTAACACGCCAATGTTGTTTTTGTGGCACTGGTCGATGAAATACATAAAGTCTTCCGGGCTGCCATAGCGCGAGGTAGGCGCGTAGTAACCCGTTACTTGATACCCCCAAGAACCGTCAAAAGGATGTTCGGCAATGGGTAGCATTTCTATATGGGTGTATCCTAGTTCGACAACGTAGGGGATCAAGCGATCGGCAAGTTCTCGATAGGTAAGGAATCTTGCCCCTGGTTTAAGTTCAGAAACCGTAACTACTGGCGCGCTTTTGCCATTAGATGCGATCGCGGGTGTCTCTGAAGCCCCATGCAGCCAAGAACCTAAATGAACTTCGTAAACGGAAATTGGCTGCGTTAAAGGGTCGCTATGGCGACGCTCTTCCATCCACTGCGAATCAGTCCATTGATAAGTATCTAGATCGGCAACTATCGAGGCAGTTTTGGGGCGAATTTCTTGCTGAAAACCGTAAGGATCGGATTTTTCGTAGATATGACCGTCTTGGTTTTTAATTTCGTATTTGTAACTATCGCCTACTTTGACTTCAGAAATAAATAATTCCCAAACTCCGGTAGCACCTTTACGCATCTGATCTTTGCGTCCATCCCAATAGTTGAAGTCTCCCAACAAGGAGACATTACGAGCGTTGGGAGCCCAAACTGCAAAATATACGCCTTTAACGCCATTAATTTCTGTAGCGTGAGCGCCTAACTTTTCATAGATGCGGTGATGATTGCCTTCGGAAAACAAATGTAGGTCAAAATCTGTGATTCTTGGCGATCGAAAAGCGTAGGGATCGTAAATCACTCGATCGCGATCGCCTTCGAGGACGCGCAGTTGATAATTTGTTAGTTCTAAGCTATCAATCGTGCATTCAAAAAAGTGGGGGTTATGCACCGAATACATTTGGTATTCTATTCGTTCTTCTGGCAGTACAACCCATGCACTGTCTGCATTAGGTAAGTAAGCTCTCACTACCCAAACCGTTTTGCCATCTTGCTCGTTGGCGTGAGCGCCCAACACTTCAAAGGGATCTTGGTGCTGGTTCCAAACAATCCGCTCTACCTGTTCGGGGGCTATGGTTATAGACATGGAGCTACCTACTTGCATATAAATTTACTTCTTGTCGTCATATTTATACATATATGTTTGATCGCCTGTCAAAGTAATTGAACCTAGTTTTTGTCCAGAACTTGTGGCGCTTAGATCGGCAGGAATGGGGCAAAAGTACGAATTAGCTGGCGCAAACGCAGAAGAAAAACAGTTTCCCTAACTTTGGGACTTAGTTTTGGCGTTGGAGAGTCTTGGAGTTGAGCTTGCAGTTCGACATACTGAGCAGCAGTGAGCGGTTTGCCGTCAATAGGCGAATTTGCTGCTGTAATAATTTCCGTCCGCAATACTTCCTCTGGAATCTCTGTTTGTGGTGGTAGTGAAAGGGCAATCTGTTTAGGGACAAATAGAGTTGAACCCACAATTAGGCTTGTACCTATGCCAAAAATAAATAATTGTTGGCGTTTGCCTAACATACCTTAATTTCTTATTTTGCGTAAGAGTAAATTTAATAGATATTACTATTTGGTTATTCCTGGCGGTAATGGTTCAGAGCAAACTAAGTGAATTTGCTTAATTTGCTCAAACAACCAGGGATATTGTTGATGATAGGTGGGAATTAACGCTAAAGGACTAAGCAAGGCGGCGGCGGTTAGATCGGCAATACTTAAGAAGTCACCAACCAAATAATTGCTTTTCTCCCAACGCCGCGATAATTGCGCTAGAGCAATTTCTATTCTCTGGGTTGCAAGTTTTGCTGTAGCATCAGTAATGCCATATTGTTTTTGTACGACTTGAATTAATAATCGGCTAAATACTGAGGGGTCAATTGCTAACCCCTCTCTAGCGCGGAAGTGGTAATACACAAACCTAGTTGCCGTACCAATGCTTTCATCTAACCAATCTTCCAACATATCTGCTTCGCTTTGCTGGGTGCGATCGGGCAAAAATAGCGCGGGTTTTGGGCAGTAATTTTCTAAAAATTTAAAAATATTAGTAGAGTCAGCAACCGCTCCTGGTTGCCCTGGTTCTTGAGGCAACAATACAGGTACTGTTGTTAATCCTGTCAATGGCTTGAGCTTCAGGATGTGCAAGCCTGGGGTTAGATTGCTGACTTGATAAGAAATTTTTTTGTAACCTAATGCAAGTCTTGCTTTACGGCAATAATGAGAAGTACTAAATTGTAGTAGCAGCATAGCGCGAACTTGCGTCTAGATAAAATAATTCTCCTACAAATATATGGCGCAAGCTTTTTGAATTTAGGACTATTTACCTTTATTCAAATAGCTACAGCAGATTTTTCTTTGTAGGAGAATACTTCGCCAACTTTAAAGAAGCTGTTTTCCTAGCTTCTAGGGCGTAGTTGTGGGAGATATAGTGGGAGATTCTGCTGGTGACGGGGTAACACCGTCGTCAGCTGGAGTGCAAGCTCCTAAACCGCCTGCGAATAGACCGAATACCAAAGCAATACCGATGATTTTTGTTTTCATAACTCCTCTTTCACCAATTGCGGCATAACACAAATGAGCCGCTTGTTGATTAAGATACCGCATTTGTTGACTTTTATTAAACAAGTATAAACATACTTGCTTGAATTTTTGCTGACTCATAACTTTAAGAAAAATTAGCGAGAGCAAAGAGTTAATCAACTGAAATCGGCAATGATTACAACGCATTGCCGCCTTCAATATCTGTTGAAAAGATAACATCTTTTTGTTTTTCAGCCTACGTCCTTAGGTATAGATTGGATTAAAAAATGCTGCAACAAGGCAAAAAACTTATAATTTGTGGAGATTTTTCCGAATAATTGCGTTTTGCTTCTCAGGCACTTAAATTTTTGCCAAAAGATAAAATTACCAATTTAACAAGCCAAAAAATAAAAAATTTCCTTCAATTAGCTCTTTGCCATTGATTAAACTTCTAAAATAACCGAGAGTAAATGACTAATAGCTCAATCAACTTTGAGAACCTGTTTATGAGTGTTGTTTCCAATTCCTCAGCCGTTTCTAACCGTAAGCCCCTTTCTTCTGGCAAAAATCAAACTGATTTAAAGCGCGATCGCCAAATAATCATCTCTCCTGGCAAACAAACAGTACCAGCTTCATGGCGATCGCGCTCAGTTCCAAGGTGGTTGTTACCCCTGCACTTGTGGCAGCGTCGTTTTGGGATCGCAACTTATATCTTAATTACCGGAATGTTAGCAGTCTACGGCTCAACCGTTTATTCGCAACAAAAGTGGAGTCAGGAATATCGCAAGTTAGAAAATTTGCAGCGTTACGAAAGGGAACTAATAACAAAGAATGAAGTGCTGAAAAATCATTTGGCAAAAGAAGCCGAACAGCCAGCTACAGACTTGGTTGCACCAAATCCGGCGGACGCAATTATTTTGCACTCATCTAGCCGCCAAAGCGATTTGTTGAGGAGCAAACCAAATACTCAACCAAAAATCGATATTCCTACTGGGTACTAAAAGTAAATTAATATTGCTTTTTGGTAACATCGATAGCTAACCCGTGCTAGATAAATGCTCGATTGACGCTAACCTACTCGCTATTTGTTAACCAATGCCAACTTCGGTTCCTCCATCTAGTTTTAAGCGCGATCGCCACCCACCGCATCGCCAAAGCCCTAAGCGGCAGAAAATATCGTCGCGATCGCACTTCAAGCGTGGAAGCTCATCAAAACCGCAATTGCTCTACTTAAGGCTATTGCTAGTTTGGGGAGTTTTATTTGCCGCAGTTATTGGGTTAGGAGTACAGTTGTATCGGCTGCAAATCTTGCAGGGAGCGGAGTTATCAAGTAAGGCAAAAAAGCAGCAAGTAGTTTCTTTGCAACCATTTATTCCCCGTCGCCCGGTGGTAGATAAGTCTAATAATGTTTTGGCAATCGATCGACCAGTTTATACTCTGTACGCCCATCCTAAATTATTTAAAAAACCTCCAAAAGTAGTCGCAGAGGTATTAAGTAGCATATTAAATCGCCCCACTTTAGAGTTGGTAAACCAATTTAGCACTCGCCCAACGGGTATTCGGGTTGCTCCGGTATTAGCTGAGGACGTTGCTAAAAAAATTGCCAAACTCAGAGTTGATGGGTTAGAACTAACCGAGCAATACTCGCGGTTTTACCCCCAACAAGACTTAGTGGGTGATGTAGTAGGTTATGTTAATCTCGATCGTAGCGGTCAAGCAGGAGTAGAGTACAGTCAACAAAAATGGCTAGAACGCTCTGTAGGAGCAGTGAAGCTCAACCGCCGGGGCGATGGAGCATTGATGAGCGATCGCCTACCGCCAGGATTTCTGCACGTAGACGACTTGCGACTACAGTTGACCATCGATACTCGTTTGCAAAGAGCTTCCCGCCTCCGGCTTAAAGAACAATTGCAAAAGTTTGGTGCTAAACGCGGCAGCGTGATAGTGATGGATGCCAGAGATGGGGCGATTTTGACCATGGTTTCCTATCCTTCCTACGACCCCAATGCTTATGCCAAAGCCGACTTTAAGTTATTTAAAAATTGGGCGCTATCAGACCTCTACGAACCAGGATCGACTTTTAAACCAATAAATGTAGCGATCGCTCTTGAAAGTGGCGTAATTCAACCCGATACTGTATTTGGCGATCCAGATGTGATTAAAGTCGGCGGTTGGCCAATTAAAAATGCTGAAAAAGAAAGCAATTACTCGCTCTCTATCGCCGGAATTTTGCAATATTCCAGCAATGTAGGCATGGTACAAATTATGCAACGGATGAAGCCCGTAGACTACTACAAATGGTTGCAAAAACTGAACTTAAACAAACCTGTAGGTATAGACTTGCCCTTTGAAGCCACAGGTCAAATTAAAGACCGCCATCAGTTTATTACTTATCCCATTGAACCCGCTACTACTTCCTTTGGGCAAGGGTTTTCCCTTACACCAATTAAGCTAGTTCAACTCCACGCAGCTTTAGCTAATGGCGGCAAATTAGTTACTCCTCACGTCGTACGCGGACTTGTAGACGCGAAAGGCGAAAGTCACTGGCAACCAACTCTACCACCGTCGCGGCAGCTTTTTTCGCCCAAAACTACCCAACAGGTAGTAAAAATGATGGAAAAGGTGGTCAAAGAAGGTACGGGCAAAGCTGCCCAAATTCCCGGCTATCGACTGGCAGGAAAAACTGGCACCGCTCAAAAAGCAAGCCCTACTGGTGGTTATTACAGTGGGGCGAAAATTACTAGCTTTGTGAGTATTTTTCCTGTAGAGTCGCCTCGCTATGTGGTGTTAGCCGTAGTTGATGAGCCAAAAGGCATTGCTTTTGGTTCTACTACTGCTGCCCCCGTGGTCAAATCGGTAATAGAATCGTTAATTGCGATTGAAAGAATACCACCTAGTCAACCAATCGTCGTGAAAGCAAGTCCCAGCCCTCAAGTTAGTGGCAATCAATAGCAAAAATCGTCTTTGACGCATTAAATTGAAGACAATTCTAGATAATCGCTAAAATTAAAGAACATTCTTAAAAATAAGCAGGACTAGATTTAAGTGATTCCTATTGTAATTGAGCAATCCGGTCGCGGGGAACGCGCTTTTGATATTTATTCTCGCCTTTTGAGAGAGCGGATAGTGTTTTTAGGGCAAAAAGTTGATTCCAACTTAGCCAACTTGATCGTTGCTCAACTGCTGTTTTTGGATGCTGAGGACGCAGAAAAAGATATTTTCTTATATATCAATTCTCCTGGCGGCTCGGTAAGTGCGGGCATGGGCATTTTCGACACGATCAAGCATATTCGCCCAGATGTTTGTACGATTTGTACTGGACTTGCTGCAAGTATGGGTGCTTTTTTGCTGAGTGCGGGTACCCCTGGCAAGCGGATGAGCTTACCTAATTCGCGAATTATGATCCACCAACCCCTTGGTGGAGCGCAAGGACAAGCTACAGATATCGAAATTCAGGCTAAAGAAATTCTCTACCACAAAAACAAGCTGAACCAGCATTTAGCCGAACATACGGGTCAACCCATTGAAAAGATTGCAGAAGACACAGAACGAGACTTTTTTATGTCTCCAGCAGAGGCTAAAGATTACGGTCTAATCGATCAAGTAATCAACCGTCACGCGGCGGGTAGCCGACCGATGGCAGTTGTTAGCTAAAATCTTTGGTTGATAAAAGAGAATCCTCTTTGCAAAGAGGATTCTCTTTTTGTTACTGCTTAGCTGCTTGCTTGTAAATGCTGCAAAAATTCTGATAATTCTTGATAGCTCAAGTATTGGCGCGATTGTTTGCTATAGTTTTCTATTAGATATTCTTTACCCTGTTGATTAGTCCACCCCAAACGTTCGAGTTCTTTGCTAGTTTGGGCAAACACTTGTAAGTAATTTAAAAATTCATATAGTTGTTGCGTACTTAGCAAATCGCGGGATTCTTTGTTGTATATGCGTTTGATATATTTACGCTCTTGCTCGGCGGTCCAACGCAGGTTTCTTAATTCTGTCTCGATCGCAATCAATGTATCGGATAAATCTACTGGCTCAGTAACGGCTACAAAATCAAGTAATTGAGCATCTTCTTTGGAGGTACGCGGGATAAAAGGCGTGACATTGCTAAATGAAGGAACTGGATTGTTACTAATTGGTGCAATTGGCTCAATTCCAAAATCTTCATCCACTACCAATTCAGAACTAGGCTCGGCGATCGCTAAGTAATCTTTTAAATTGGGAGTAAAGTCTGGGTAATTCTCTTTAGGAACGACCGTAGGTGGATCTTGCGTGGAGTTACTTAAATTTGTAGTATCACTTGTGTCAACCAATTCTGGAATAGAAGTAAGGCGATCGCTTTCTTTGGGTACAGCCGGAGTAATCTCTTGCGCCGCAACTACAGAAATCGCTCTTAATCTTGCCTGGTCTTCAGCAAGTTCTATTGTTTCTGCTGCTGCCATGCCTGTAGCACGGACTACACCTTCTATCTGGACGGAGACTTGAACTACAAATTTACCTTGATAAATAGTCAGTAACTCAGATAAGAGACTGGCGGTGGGATAGCGTTCTTGGAATTGAGCCAACATATAACAATTTGCAAAAATAATTTTCTTTACTTATCACTCACCGTAAAGCTGGCGATCGCACTTCTTGGGTCTAATATTAAACAGTCTATAAAATTTCCCTAACTAACTTTCTCAAACTAGACCCTAATTGCGTTACTTTCTTATCCTAAATGCTTATCGATCTAAATAGCTATTTTATATAAGTCCGCTCGATCTTAGAATAAATATAAGAATAGTCCGTAACTACAGAGCTAGTTAACCAAAGCTACCCATTTTAAAGACTGATCGGGCGATCGCACTATTACCGTTGCGGCAATTAAACAAGTGCCGATCGCACAAAACTTGCTTTTGAAAGTAACGCAGGTGCGATCACACGTATTGAACGCCCCTGCTAGTCGGAGCTTCTACTGGGTAGCATTATGGTTATATCGCTACATTGAGATCGCAACAATAACAATTTTTCGACCGGAGGGCGGTTCGCTACATGGAATTTTTTTCAATCGCTACACTACTGGCAAATTTTACCGATGACAAACTACTTGCTGCCAAGGTATTAGAAAAGAAACTTGATTGCTCTGACGAACAGTCTATCGGCAAACTCCACATTGCCTTAGATGTTTTAGAAAAAGTTGGCATTGTTGCCAAAGATCGCGGCAAATACCGCCGAGTATACGAAGAAGATTTGATTGAGGCAAAATTGCGCTGTTCCAGTAAAGGATTTTGCTTTGCAATTCAACAAGGGGAAGGAGTAGAAGATATATATATTCGCGAAAGTCACCTGAGTACAGGTTGGAATGGCGATCGCGTTTTAGTCAAACTGACCAAGGAAGGCAGCCGCCGTCGTAGTCCTGAAGGAGAAGTAAAGCTAATTGTCGAGCGTTCAAATCACAGTTTACTGGCACGAATTAAGCAAGCTAGTAACGGCGCAATGCGTGCCGTACCCTTAGACGATCGCTTGCTATTTGAAATTGAACTCCAACCAGATAGCGAACACGATCTGACGCAAGCAATAAATCACCTCGTTCACGTTGAAATTCAACGCTACCCACTCGCGCAGTTTCCACCGATTGGCAAAGTAGTCCAAATTCTCGGTAGCGACGCTGAAGCTGCCGCCGATATTGATTTGGTTTGCTGCAAGCACGATTTACCAAGAGTTTTTCCCTCGGCTGTAGAGCTTGCCGCTCAAAGCTTACCTAAAACTGTAAGTAAAAACGATCTTAAAGCTAGGCTTGATCTGCGATCGCTATTTACTTTGACAATTAGCGAAGATACGGGTATGGAGGCAATGCTGAACGAGAATGCTTTTTCTTTGGAACAAACCCCCGCAGGAAAATGGCAGCTTGGAGTTCATATTGCCGATGTTGCCCACTACATTACACCAGAATTAGTCGCTTTAGACCGAGAGGGTTTGAAGCGAGGTAGTGCGGTCTATTTAGGCGAAACCGTGCTACCAATGTTACCGGAAGCTGTTCTAGAAAGTTGTGCTTTGTTGCCGGGACGCGATCGCAATTGCATCTCTGTGCTGATTACTATCGATCCTGCAAGCGGGCAGATAATTGAATTTGAAATTCAACCTAGCGTCATCAATGTCGATCGCCAATTGACCGAACAAGAGGCTCTTAGCCCTGGGGAGGACGTAAAAAGTAAGCTAGAACAGCTTTCGACCTTAAGCGAGTTAATTAGAGGGCAGCGCTTGCAACGAGGTAGTTTTGAACTTCAGTTACCACCCCGTCTCAACCATTACAAAGACGAAGGCATGTTAGGAGCGGTAGTAATTACCTCTGCTGAGAACGAACAGCCATCGCCAGCGATTGGGTTAATGGTGACAGAATTTATCTTAATTGCCAATCAAGTAGTCGCAAGTCACTTGCAAGCCCTTGGCGTTCCGGCAATTTATCGCTCCCAATCGGCTCCTGACCTGGAAGATGTGGAAGAAATGATCAAACTAGCGAGTAATTTGGGAGCGCAGTTAGCACTTACCGACAATGTAGTTACACCGATGGATTTTCAACGATTTTTGGAGCAATTTGCGACATTGCCATCCCAGCAAGTACTAAATTATTTGCTCCAAGCAACGCTCAAAAACGCTACCTATACACTGCAACCTCAACCTCACTTTGGTTTAGCTTTAGAGCAAGGTTACACCCATTGTACTTTTCCTTTGCGACGTTATGCTGATTTGCTGATTCAAAGGGTATTGCACAGCATATTTGAACAAGGACGCGATCGCCGGACAACTCGTGCCAAAGAAAGCGTGAATCTCCGGCATAGTTCAGCGAGAGGTAATATTAGCTGGAATGTATTGCCTACAGAAATCCATCAAGAACTAGAAGCAGATTTAGGCAGGATGATTGTCCCTCTAGGCGATCGCGAAAAAGAAGTGCTTGATGCCCAAGAAGATTTGCTAGGGCTGCAAAAAGCGCAAATTATGAAGCAGCGCACTGGTGATGTGTTTCAAGGATTAATTACTGGCGTTCAGTCTTACGGCTTTTTCGTCGAAATTGCCCTAGAAGCCGAAAATGGCAAACAACTCCAAGTTGAAGGCTTAGTTCACGTTAGTTCCCTCAAGGATGATTGGTATGAGTACAGAGCAAGACTACAAGCGTTGTTTGGGCGCAAAAATCGGGCTTCTTACCGTTTGGGCGATCGCGTAGAAGTCCAAGTAAAAAGTGTGGACTATTACCGCCAGCAAATAGATTTAGTTACGGTAAATAGTAATAATGGCGATCGTCAAACAACCACTGCCAACCCCAACGGTTTTAATGCGGCGGATGGTAGCGACCAATTGAGTGAAGAGGACTTAGAACCTTATACTGACGATGAGCTATAATTCTCTATTTATAAATTTGCGTGTCTAATTCTATTCAATTAAATTCTTTGCCTGTGCCAGCATCACCTTTAATTTTGGGCGTTTCTGGCGCATCGGGGCTAATTTATGCTGTCCGCGCCGTCAAGTTTCTGTTGGCGGCGGGGTACAATATCGAGCTTGTTGCCTCCAAATCTACATACATGGTTTGGCAATCAGAGCAAAATATAAAAATGCCTGTAGAACCAATCGCGCAAGAGCAATTTTGGCGAGAGCAAGCTGGAGTCGAAACGTCGTCGGGTAAGCTAAATTGTCATCCTTGGGGAGATGTGGGTGCGAATATTGCTAGTGGTTCTTTCCGCACCCTGGGAATGGTAGTTATACCCTGTAGTATGAGTACCGCCGCCAAACTAGCGGCGGGCTTAAGCTCAGACTTACTAGAACGAGCGGCGGATGTGCAGTTGAAGGAGGGGCGTAAATTGGTTATAGTACCGCGCGAAACTCCCTTTAGCCTCATTCATCTCCAAAACTTGACTACCTTAGCCCAAGCCGGAGTCAAAATTGTGCCAGCAATTCCAGCTTGGTATCATCATCCTCAAACTATTGAAGACTTGGTAGATTTTGTGGTGGTTCGCACTTTAGATCAGTTAGAGATTGACTGTATTCCGATCGAGCGGTGGCAAGGACGTACTTAAAGGCACAATAGAAAGTAGTTTTAGGTTGTAATTTTTGCAGCTTAAAACTACTTTTGTTCTATTCAACCTGTGGCTATTTATGCAAATCATCTTGCTATTGGTAATCTTAGGAGGACTAGCACTATTATTGGTGCAAAATTGGTCTCCAGTTCTTCCCCTGGTGTTTTTAGGCTTAACAACCCCAGCTTTACCCCTAGCAGTATGGATTTTAATTAGTTTAGCTGCGGGTGGGGGTACATCGCTGGCGATCGCTAGTTTGTTTAAACTAACAAATTATTTTGCTCAACCCAAACGCAGTCAAAAGCGTCAAGTTAAACCGCCATCTCGTCCTCAACCACCATCCAATAGTTATAGGGAGCAAGCGACCCAACAGGCAAATAAAAACGATAATAGTAGCGCCGATGACTGGCTAGACGAGCCTATCAATGATGACGATTGGCACCTAGAAGAAAATCCTCCAGAGGATAAGACCGAAAAATCCTCTTATCCTCAAGACTCTAGAAGCTATGAAGTAAATAACGAACCCAAAAGTAGCAAACGTCAAGGATCGGTTTATTCTTATAGTTACCGGGAGCCTGAAAGTTCTGGAGTCGGCAAAAGCGAGTCTGTATACGATGCTGACTATCGAGTGCTGACACCGCCTTACAAGTCGCCTAATCCAGTTGAAGAAGATGATGATTGGGGGTTTGATGAAGATGAAGATGATTTGCCGCCACGTCAATAGTTGTTGATAAAATCACTAAGCGAACTATAAACCCGTCAAACCTTGATGGCATGGAGTAGTCTGAGCAGAGCTTTCTGGCTACTCGTCCGTTGAGTATTGACTGTAGAAATCGTTGCGAGCTAAGACACCTTAAAGCCAAGAGCTAGAAGTCTTAGGATTTGGATATATTTATGCTCCTTCTCGATCGTCAGTGTGGCGATCGCTTCATGAAAACCAGATCGGAACATAGTAGGATATTTTGTGGAGTTCCCTGCGTCCGATGAATGCCAACAGTTGAAGATTCAAAAATTAATAGATGATTGAAATTGTTGAAGCAGATCTTAATCTGCCTACTCATGCGGAAGCTATGATTCAGTTAATGGATGAGTATGCGCTTGACCCGATGGGTGGTGGAAAAGGGCTGTCTGACTACGTTAAAACCAATCTGTCAGCACAATTGGCAAAAAGAATAGCCGCTCATGTCATCCTCGCGTTTGTTGATGCCGAACCCGCAGGGCTTGTTGTCTGCTTAGAAGGATTCTCTACCTTCGCGTGCAAGCCGTTACTTAATATTCACGATGTCATTGTTGCTTTACCCCACCGTGGTAAAGGCTTGTCCAAACTGCTGCTACAAAAAGCAGAAGAAATCGCGATCGCTTTGGGCTGCTGCAAACTCACTCTAGAGGTGCTGGAAGGGAACCATGTTGCTCAGTCAGCATACAAGGCGTGTGGATTCAGTGGCTATGAGCTAAATCCCCAAATGGGGAAAGCATTATTCTGGGAAAAGAAATTAGTCGCAGTCAAACAGGTGGAATAACGGTGATGAAGTAAGAGCCATTAGATCGGGTTAGGAATTCTCAGAGACAAACCGTTAGCCTGCTGGCGTTGCAAGTTGTGGCAGTAGTCTCAAGTGATCTATTGATGTTCAAAATCAAGCTATTTGCAAGAGTGTCTGTGCAGCAATGTGTTCAAGTCATTAGTCAGATTTAAAGTTGGGCGATGCCGTCGTCTACAGCAGCCTATGCCGTTGTTTCGCGATCGCTTTTGAGAGCAAGTCACCAAGGGGCTTTACCCTTACCCCTGTTCCGAACAAGCTGGAGTTTGCGATCTAGCAATAGAATAAAGTTGTCAAGAAATATTAAGGTATCTTAATGAGTTTGTTTTTTTCAGCGCTTGGGCTTCTTCTTTTCCTGCTGACACTAGGCGTTGCATTCTATCTAATTACAGCCCGTCGTTATCAATCATCCAACTCTGTAGCCAATTCCTATGACCAATGGACTGAAGACGGTATTTTGGAATTTTACTGGGGCGAACATATCCACCTCGGTCACTATGGTTCGCCGCCACAACGGAAAGATTTTTTGACTGCCAAATCTGACTTCGTGCATGAAATGGTGCGTTGGGGAGGCTTAGACAAATTACCCCCTAACACTACCGTCTTAGATGTTGGCTGTGGAATTGGAGGCAGCAGCCGCATTTTGGCAAGAGATTACGGGTTTGCAGTTACAGGTATTACCATTAGTCCCCAACAGGTCGAACGCGCCCAGCAGTTAACGTCCAAGAACCTTAACGTGCAGTTTTTGGTGGATGATGCGATGGCACTTTCGTTTCCAGATGCGAGTTTTGATGTCGTTTGGTCAATTGAAGCTGGACCCCATATGCCAGACAAAGCCGTTTTCGCCACAGAGTTAATGCGGGTGCTAAAACCAGGTGGTGTATTGGTAGTAGCGGACTGGAATCAGAGAGACGATCGCACTAAGCCACTCAATTTTTGGGAAAAACCTGTCATGCAGCAACTCCTCGATCAGTGGTCTCATCCTGCGTTCTCAAGCATCGAAGGCTTTTCCGAGCTTTTGGCAGCAACGGGATTTGTGGAGGGGGAAGTGGTAACAGCAGACTGGACAAAGCAAACGCTACCCTCTTGGCTAGATTCTATCTGGCAGGGAGTGGCTCGACCCCAGGGATTGGTGCGTTTTGGTCTATCTGGTTTGATTAAATCGCTGCGAGAAGTACCGACCCTGCTACTAATGCGGTTGGCATTCGGTACAGGTCTGTGCCGATTCGGGATGTTTCGCGCCTTGCGAACCAAATCGCTGTCACCTCTGCCCCAGACTGTTGCAACCCAATCGGCTCAAGTTAGATAAAGAAGGGCTATATCTCACTCATCTACACCTCTGAAAATATAAATAATTGTTCGCATTCTACACAGGCAAGGATCTTTGCCTGCAACAAAAAATGACTCAGGTTGTAATTATTGGTGCAGGACCTACGGGGTTAACCCTAGCATTGCTTCTAGCAAAACGAGGCATTGCCGTCAAGTTGATTGAAGCCTCGCGCAGCTTTCGGCGGATCTTTCGGGGAGAGGCGCTGATGCCCAGTGGTCTAGAAGCGATCGCACACCTAGGACTTGCAGACATAGTAGAACAGATACCGCACCGCTCGATTGATGCTTGGGAGTTTTATATTGAAAATCGTCCCCTCTTTCGGGTCAACGAACCGATGGAACCTGGTGGTAAGCCCTGTACGCTAATTTCCCAGCCTGCTTTTCTTGAAGCCGTAGGTAAAAAAGCCAATGAGTGCGAAAGTTTTGAACTGCTCCAGGGTACTGCGGTTCAGGATTTGTTGTGGCAAAACGATCGCGTGTCTGGTGTCAAACTAGGCGACGGTAGAGCGATCGCGGCAGATATTGTTATTGGCGCTGATGGGCGCAACTCGAGCGTGCGACAAAAAGCAAACTTGTCCCTAGAAAAAGAGGCTCAAAGCTTTGATATCCTCTGGTTTAAGCTGCCAACAAGTCCGCAGTTTGCCTCGGAAAATGTGTTTTATTCGCTGGTACGCGATTGCCATGGGTTTGGGGTATTCCAAGGGTCAGAAGGCAATCTTCAGGTGGGATGGTCGCTGCATAAGGACGATCCGATTGAATGGCAGAGTATAGATTGGGCAGAGAAACTTGCCTCTGCTTCTCCCGATTGGTTAGCCGCGCATTTTCGCCAACAGGCAGGCTCGATTGAGCGACCGTTGTTGCTGTCGATTGTAGTCGGGCGTTGCCTGAGTTGGCAGATCCCAGGATTGCTACTATTGGGTGATGCGGCTCATCCCATGTCACCAATCCGCGCCCAAGGAATCAACATGGCATTACGAGATGTTGTAGTTGCAGCCAACTATCTCGTTCCACTATTGCAGCAGCAGCCCAATCTTGCCGCAATTGATGCTGTTCTCCCCCGAATTCAAGCCCAACGAGAACCGGAAATTATTCAGATCCAAAAGCTTCAACGAGCCGAAGTTGCTCAAGCTGAACTACTGCGAAACAACGCCCTCCTGCGATATGGTGTGAGCCGCCTAGCACCACTGCTTAGGAGCAAGATTCGCCAATCTTGGCTCAAGCGACAACTCCAGTTACGTCAAGGATTCGCTCAAGTAGATTTAAAGGTGTGAGTAAGTTTTCTGGCTCTGCTTGAATTACTACAAATAAACCAAAACCAATTAAATTCAGAGTAGCCAAGATGAGCAAAGATTTTATTTTCCTCTCCACTCATCAGGTGACTCGGCATTTTTTAAAGTAGAGGCTGTAAGCGCTCAATTAAAGCATCAGCAGGCATTACGCCTTCAAAGCGTTCTACAGGCTTACCTTGCTTGAAAACTACCAATGTGGGTAAAGCGTGAATATGATGCGTACTCGCTAGTTGGGGATATTTGTCGGTGTTAATTTTTACTACGCGCAACCGATCTTTGAGTTGGTTATTTACCTGCTCTAAAATTGGAGCCATCATTTGGCACGGTCCGCACCAATCAGCGTAAAAGTCAACTAATACGGGTAAATCTGACTGGGCAATTAATTCCTCAAAGCTGTTGAACTGCTGTTTAGTAGCCATAGGACACAATAAGTTTGATTTAGCTAAATTCAGGCGAATAATTCAGTAGATTCACAAATTTAATGAACTATTCCCTCTCTAATTTTAACGGGTTGATTTTGGGGTTTCTAAAACTAGACCCATATTTGCGTAAAATCGTTAAACAGTTTTACAACCGATGATTAGAGGAATTTTGATGGAAGCACTGCCAGAACAATTACAAAAGTTGAAGTCGCAAGTAGCGTTAGTTACAGGAGCATCACGGGGAATAGGTCGCGCGATCGCCCTTAGTTTAGCAACAGAAGGCGCAAGTGTAGTTGTAAATTATGCAAGTTCTAGCGCTGCTGCGGAGGAAGTAGTCGCAGAAATTGTTGCTGGGGGCGGAAATGCGATCGCGCTTCAAGCTGATGTCTCTAAATCCGAGCAAGTGGAGAGTTTATTTAAAGCGGTAATAGATAAGTGGCAGCGTGTAGATATTTTGGTTAATAATGCTGGAATTACCCGCGATGGGTTGTTATTACGCATGAAGCCGGAAGATTGGCAGGCGGTAATTGACCTCAACTTAACGGGAGTATTTTTGTGTACCCGCGCTGCGAGTAAAATCATGCTCAAGCAACGTTCTGGACGCATTATTAATATTGCTTCGGTTTCGGGACAAATGGGCAACCCCGGACAAGCCAATTACAGCGCCGCTAAAGCTGGAGTTATTGGTTTTACCAAAACTGTCGCCAAGGAACTTGCGGTACGCGGAATCACTGCTAATGCGGTCGCTCCGGGCTTTATTACTACAGATATGACTAGCGGCGTACAAGCTGATGAAATTTTAAAATATATTCCCTTGGGGCGTTACGGTCAACCCGAAGAAGTTGCTGGAATGGTACGCTTTTTAGCTGCTGACCCGGCGGCGGCTTATATTACTGGGCAAGTATTTAACGTTGATGGCGGGATGGTAATGGCTTAGGCACCTTTCAACACTGCCCGGAGTCTTTGCCAGACCGTAAAGCTTAAAAGTAGGACAATTGCGATCGCGGTTGCAACAATTACACCTATATTCATGCCTTGGGTTCTCATTGCAACTAAATTAGAAACCAAAGTTACAACCCAAAGAGTAAGAGCAGTACGGCGTTGAGATAAACCCAGCGCCAGCAAGCGATGATGCAGATGGTCTTTGCCGGGAGTGCTGAGAGGATTTTTGCCAACCATTAACCGCCGCACAAATACTTGAGTTGTATCTAATACAGGCAAAAGCAAAAATAGCGCCGTAGGAACGATCGCAAATACAGTATTTACTTTCAAGTTGCCCAAAATACTCGCGGCTGCCAGCACGTAGCCAAAAAAGTAAGCTCCCGCATCGCCCATAATTATATGAGAAGGATGGAAATTGTGGCGTAAAAACCCTAAGGCTGCACCGCCAAGAGCAGCTAATAGAAAGGTAGCGGCAGCACGACTTTCAAACTGAGCGGAGACTGCCAAAAGGCTCATAGCGGTAATAAAACTAATTCCTCCGGCTAAACCATCCATTCCATCCATTAAATTGATGGCGTTGGTAATTCCTACTACCCACAACAAAGTAATTAGTGTTGATAATAAGGGGTCGATGGGCGTACCTAAAGTAATCTGAATGTGAATGCCATTAGCAATCAGCAACATTGATGCCAAAATCTGGGCGAGTAGGCGAATGTAGGGAGGTAAACCATATTGGTCATCAATAAAACCGACTAGCACCAAAATTGAACCACCTAGCAGGATTGTTAGGACTTCCGCCAGCACATTCTCTAGGACAATTGGGCGCAAAAATGTAGCGAGAATTAGCGCCGCCACTACCCCCGCATAGATAGCCAATCCGCCAGCATTGGGCAAAGGCTCGTGGTTGAGTCTCCGGGCGTTAGGCTGATCTGCCCAACCTACACGCAAGGCAAAAGATCGCACTGCTGGAATAAAACGGTAAGTTGTCACCCAAGCTAATAAAAAAGTGAATATCACCGCCAGCCACCCTGTACCTCCAGGGTTGGCAATGCCAAGGGATTGAAGCAATCCGTACAGGTTCATGAGCAATTCCATCACTACTATCAAAGCTGATTATCAGCATCAACAGTATACTAATCAATATTTTTAGATTTCACTCAGATTTAGTAAAACTTACCCTAGTTAGTCGAGTGGAGAGGAAATATTAATTTCCTTGATGCTGATTTTGGCTTGCTTCCCAACCTAGCAGCACTTTCTTACGCTCTAACCCCCAACGAAAACCACCCAATTCGCCAGTTTCTCGAAGTACGCGATGACAGGGAATTAAGTAGCCAACGGGATTGTTACCCAGCGCATTACCAACGGCTCTAGCGGCTGTCGGACGACCGATCGCATTTGCTAAACTTTGGTAGGTTGCAAGTCCTGCAAACGGTACTCTTAATAGCGCCCGCCAAACTTGAATTTGAAAATTAGTGCCTTTGACAAAAAGAACTAAAGGCTGATTGGTAGCAATGGGGGCGAAAATGCGATCGCAAATCTCTTTAGTTGCTTGCTCATTCTGCACAATCTCAGCCTTTGACCACTCTAAGCGCAGCAGCTTTTCAGCATCTATGCTCGTTTTATCCAAAAAACGCAAATTACAAATACCACGCGCAGTCATAGCAATTAAACATTCCCCAAAAGGGCTTTGGTGAACTCCATAACTAATCTGTAACCCTGTACCGCCTGCTTTAAATTCACCGGGAGACATAGCTTCCAATTTCACAAACAGATCGTGCAAACGCCCCGGACTTGATAACCCCACATCGCCAGTAAGATTTAATAAGCTTTTTGTCTCAGCAATTTTTGCTTTGGCATATTCCACTGTCAGGTATTGCAAGAAACGTTTGGGACTAATACCCGCCCATCTAGTAAATAGCCTTTGAAAGTGATATTCGCTCAAGTTTACGTGTTCTGCAACCGTTGCTAAATCTGGTTGAAGTAAATAATTTTCACCCATAAACGCGATCGCTTTAGCAATGAGTTCATAGGTTTGGCGATCGCAATTAATAGTTTTTTCTAAGGAAATCATATATATAGTTCCATCCCACGTCTATCACTGTATTGATAGCCGAGGCTTTAAACCACCCGTTTCTTGCGGAAGTTAAAAGCAGCAAAAGTTCTTCTATTTAGAATCCAATAGTTCAGATCCCCCTAAATCCCCCTTTTTAAGGGGTAGTAATATATATTTTCCCCCTTTTTTAAGGGGAAGCAAAAAGCGGATGAGCTTCCGCTTCCCGCTTTATTGCCGTGGGCTAGGGGGGATCTCATCGTGTGGCAACTAACAGACATACTTTCTTAAGCCAAATTATCGCCCGATTCAGCGATTTTTGCCGAAATATAAGGCAATATTGCTTTATCTTGACTAGCAGCGCCTTCAATAAATACTACTAATAAATAAGGTTGCTTACCCGGAATCTCAATATAAGCCGCATCATGACGCACCTTGCTAGTCCAACCTGCTTTAGACCAAAGCTGGACATTATTGGGTAAACCACCGCCTAAAAAACCTGTAACTTGATTTTCATCTTCATTACCTAGCGCTGTGAGGCTGCGCTTGAGTAATGCCATCATTGCTTGACTTTGCAACGCCGACACTGCCACCCCGCCAACAATACTATGCAATAATCGCGCTGTAGCGTTTGTAGTTAGCATATTGCGGTTGTCCATCAATTCACCTACAAACATTCTTTCGCGTCCATAAGGACCATCACCCCAAGTTTTTTGATTTACATTAATAGTCTGCAACTCCTCCCAGCCCAAAGATTGAAAATAACGATTAACAATATTGCGCTGCATTTTCCAAGTTTCAAAGGGTGCTGGGGGCAATTCGGGGCCGCTAGTAGTACCGCTCAAGATGTCCACAATTAGGCTAGTCGCATCATTGCTAGAATCAACAACCATGTCTCTAATTGCGCGTTCCAACTCTCTAGAAGTCTGACTCATACCTTTTTCTATCCATTCAGAGATTGCAACTAGATAAAACAATTTAACTACACTAGCTGGATAAATCCGCTCATCGCCTCGGTAGCTAAAACCGCGCACCTCATGATCCCAAAACGCTAGAGGACTAAGCGCACCCCCAGTATTTACAGGTACGGGAGCGTCGTAAACAATCCATGTCAAAGCAATAGAGTTTCGGGCAAGAGAAGGAAATTCTGCCCAAGTTTCGGCTAAAATGCGATCGCCTAAAGTTTCAAATTGCGGCTCTTTGCGGAAAAATGTCATAAATGGCTTAAATAATGGGATAAAGTTTTGAGATATCAAAAGATTACTGCGTATGGTATCCCTTCAGGAATTTCTTGCAAATGAATATATTTGCCAGACGAACCTAAATATTTATGACACTCCAAGGGGTGAAGCTTTGGTAACTCAAGCCGCTACTGGAAGACATTTGCAAGTTGTCTCTGTACGCGCAGATACAGCAATTGAGGTGTGTTTGTGCGAAGACAATTACCCAGGATGGTTGTTAGCTAAGGATTTGGGCAATTTACAATTAGCCAGCAGCAAGTATAGCGAGATCGCACTTTCATACTCACAAATCAAATCCCAGCTTCCAGCAGTAATTGACTTTACACTCCAAGCAATGCAACAGCCCAATTATTACCTCTGGGGGGGAACTGTCTCGCCCAATTATGATTGTTCGGGATTGATGCAAGCAGCGTTTAAGTCGGTGGGGGTTTGGCTACCTAGAGATGCTTATCAACAAGAAGCTTTTACCCAAGAAATCGGCTTTGACGAATTATTAGCTGGAGATTTAATATTTTTTGGTTCTGTCGAAAAAGCAACTCATGTAGGCTTGTATTTAGGCGAAGGCTGTTATATTCATAGTTCTGGGCAAAAACAGGGACGGAATGGCATTGGTATTGACAAGCTTTCGGAACAAGGCGATGAAGTTAGTCAGTCGTATTATAAGCAACTGCGCGGTTATGGCAGAGTGATGAGCAGTTACGGGGCGCAATAGAATGAGAGTATTAGTTGAAGAAGGTATCGGACGCAGACTTCTAGAAAGAGATGAAAGTCTCGCAGTGTCGGTAATTGTGCCTGTTTATAATGAGGTGGAAAGCTTGCCTCATTTAATTGCAGAAATTGCTAGAAGCCTTACAGAAAGCGGGTTAAGTTATGAAATTATTTGCATTGATGATGGCTCAAAAGACGGTTCGGCGCAGTTATTAAAACTAGAAGCCCAAAAACGCCCAGATTTAAAAGCAGTGTTGTTGCGGCGCAACTATGGACAAACCGCAGCAATGGCAGCAGGATTTTATTATGCGCGATCGCATTCTATCGTAACTTTAGATGGCGATTTGCAAAACGATCCCGCAGATATCCCTTTATTGCTAGCAAAATTAGCCGAAGGTTACGATTTAGTTAGTGGTTGGCGACAGCAAAGGCAAGATGCGGCGTTAACTCGCTTACTTCCTTCCAAACTTGCTAATTTGCTCATCGGGCGAGTAACGGGTGTAAAGCTGCACGATTATGGTTGTTCCCTCAAAGCCTACCGCGCTGAAGTTGTAGCTGACATGAATTTGTACGGCGAATTGCACCGTTTTTTACCTGCTTTGGCATACATTGAAGGGGCAAATATTACTGAAATTCCGGTACGCCACCACGCGCGGCGTTTTGGTCAAAGTAAGTACGGATTGGGTCGCACTTTTCGGGTAGTAATGGATTTATTGACCATCTACTTTATGAAATCATTTCTGACTCGTCCTATGCACGTTTTTGGACTATTCGGCTTGCTTTCTACTGCTTTAGGTACACTTTTAGGTTTGTACTTGACCTTTTTAAAGCTAGGTTTGGGTCAAAGCATTGGCAATCGCCCTTTGCTGATTTTGGCTGTGTTGCTTGTGGTGGCTGGAGTTCAGCTATTTAGTTTTGGGCTATTAGCAGAATTGCTGATGCGTACCTATCATGAATCTCAAGGGCGACCTATCTATCGCGTGCGAGAGGTCGTGGGAAAAAATGTTAATTAAAGTAACAATAGAAAAGATTAGTGTACTAAATATTTAATTTTTACTTTGAACGTTTTTTCGGATCTCGATCCCCAACTGCGACGAAATTTAACAATCTTATTTGCCGCAGGGCTGTTGTTTTGGTCTAGCTTGACGGCTTTACTACCTACTTTACCGTTATATGTAGAAGAATTAGGCGCATCTGAGCAGCAAATTGGTTTTGTAATGGGCTGTTTTGCAATTGGTTTATTGCTATTTCGTTCCGTATTAGGACGTTTGGCAGACGAACACAGCCGCAAAATTGTACTGATAATTGGGATGTCGGTAGTAGCCAGCGCTCCTTTGGGCTATTTGGTAGTAAAGTCAATTCCGCTACTAATGGTAATTCGAGCGTTTCACGGTATTAGTATCGCGGCTTTTACGACAGGTTACGCGGCTTTGGTTGCAGATATTGCACCGCCTCACAAGCGGGGCGAAGTCATTGGTTATATGAGTTTGGTAAATCCGATAGGGTTGGCTATTGGACCTGCTTTAGGTGGTTTTCTCCAAGCTTACGCGGGTTATATTCCTTTGTTTCTCTTATCTTCGGGATTGGGAATGTTGGGGCTAATTTTTACAAGCCAAGTAGTCAATCCCCAAATAATTGCTGAATCACGCAGTAATACTAAAGAGAGTGTATTTTGGAAATTGCTTTTTAGTCCCCGCGTCCGGGTTCCAGCTTTGGTGCTGTTGATGGTGGGTTTGGCTTTTGGGACTTTGAGTACGTTTGTGCCACTATTTATTAGATCGGCAAATGTAGACTTAAATGCTGGACTATTTTACACTGCTGCCGCGATCGCAAGTTTTAGCGTGAGATTAGTTGCCGGACGTGCCAGCGATCGCTATGGACGCGGTTTGTTTATTACTATTAGCTTAGTCTTCTACACTGCATCCATGCTGTTGCTGTGGGTTGCCAATAGTCCTAGTAGTTTCTTAATGGCGGCGGTAATTGAAGGCGCGGGTGCAGGGACGCTTATTCCCATGATTGCCGCAATGATGGCTGACCGAGCGATGCCCACCGAGCGCGGTAAAATTTTTGGTGTATGTATGATAGGTTTTGATGTAGGAATTGCGATCGCAGGTCCCGTTCTTGGTTCAGTAGCCCAGCAAGTCGGCTATCGCCATATCTTTGGCTTTGCTAGTGCTTTGACGTTTCTGGGCATGATTATTTTCCTCACCCAATGTAGTAAGGATTTACCTCATTCTTTACGGTTTGCCTTGGGTAAAGGTAGAGATGTTTATGCTACAAAAATGCAATAGAGACGCTGCATACAACAACGTCTCTATTAATAACGGGCGAGGAGGGATTCGAACCCCCGACACCGTGGTCCGTAGCCACGTGCTCTAGTCCACTGAGCTACACGCCCTCGCAGACTTCCTATGCTAACACATCTATTTAGACAATGCAAGAATTTTTAAATGACCCTAATTTGACTCATTTGGATGCCCAAGGACAAGCCCAAATGGTCGATGTGTCTGGCAAAGTGCCGACTAGCCGCCAAGCGGTAGCCGAAGCCAAGGTAAGAATGCTGCAAACAACTTTTCAAGCAATTCAAGCAGGAAATTTGCCCAAAGGCGACGTACTGGGGACAGCGCGAATAGCGGGAATTATGGCAGCAAAGCAAACATCGGCGTTGATTCCCTTATGCCATCCTTTACCAATCCAAAAAATAGCAGTACAAATTACTCCCGATGTGTCATTACCAGGTTATGTAATTCAAGCCACAGTTAAAACTAAAGCAGAAACTGGGGTAGAAATGGAAGCTTTAACTGCTGTATCTGTTGCCGCGCTTACTTTGTACGACATGGCAAAAGCCTTAGAAAAATCTATAGTAATCGAATCAATTTGCTTAGTTAGCAAAACGGGCGGCAAATCTGGCGACTATAGCTAGTATTTGCTACGCGATCGCATTTAAAATTAGTGTAGTATCTATAACTCTACTCCATGCCTCCTCGTTGGCCCCGCAAACCAGACCGCAAAGACCCAGCTTTTCGCAAGCTAGACGACAGAATGACTTTTGCTACTCATGTAGCAACTTTTGCTGCAATCAATTCTGGCTTGTGGTTTTTTCACAACTTCAAATCTGCTACTTGGGAGTGGTTGCCTTGGGTAACAGCTAGTTGGCTTGTCGTGCTAATATCCCATTTAATTTATATCAGTGCGATCGCCAATTACTCCTCAGATACACCGTCTAAATCCACCTAAAGACAGACTAAGACAAGTGGAACAACGTTAAACAAATAAGCGATAGTAGAAGGTAGAACTATTATTTACTACCTATCATGGCTCTTAACACTACAGAAGTAATAGAAGAACTAGCTTCAGAAATTGGCGAAAATGTCTACTTAGATATTGCTAAATGGCATTTGTATCTATCCAATGCTCATTTACACACCCTGCTTGCCGAGCAACTTTATCCGATATTAAGCGCCAAATCTTTGGATGAAGATCGCGTTTTGCACATTTTGCAATCCATACCAGTCAAAATTGGTGGTGGCAAAAAAGAAGTACCATTAATAGACTTTATGCCCATGCAATGCCAAGTTACCTTGATGGATATTTTAGAAAAATATCAGCGTAATTTGTAAGCACTAAGTAATATATAAAGTGCGATTACTTTTCTTACCCTTGAAATTGAAACAGTTTACATCCTGCCTAGGGTTAAAGCCCTAGGCTAATAGCTTAAGTCTACTAAAGTAGACTGAAATGCTTTTCTAGTGCAGTACATAATCTAAGTAGTCGGCCGGAGCCGACTTTATTTATTAGCCTGGGGTTTCAACCCTAGGCGGGCTATCTACCTACCAAACATTAGCCGCATCCTCGATTTTACCTACCAAACTTTTGCCGGATTCTAGACACAAAAATCTCAACTTCTGGCAACTTCATCTGCATCGCAATGAGGGCAAAAATACCAATTCCCACCCCTCCAGCCAAACTAAGTTGCAACAATTGCGCTAACAACCCCTCACCAATCCAAAACTGCTGTACTCCCCAAAGAGTTCCCCAACTAGCCAAACCTGCCAAAAAGCTGCTACCAGTCAAAGCCAAAATCGGCAAACTCCATTCTTGCCAAGGTAAACCGTGCAGTTTGCGATCGAGCATCCAAAATAACAGCAGCATTGAAATTAAATTTACTACCACCGTTGCCAAAACTAAGCCTGGTGCGCCAAGTATATTGAAAAATATATAAGCAAAAATAATATTAAAAAAGATGCTGACCATGCTGATGCGGAAAGGTGTATCGCCATCACCCAAAGCATAAAATACCCGAACTAAAACATCGCGTCCTAAATAAACAAACATCCCAATCCCATAAACCACCAATAGAGAAGATACTAATTGAGACGCATTGCGATCGAAAGCTCCCCGCTCGTATACTACGCGAACAATTGGTACGGCAAGTGCGATTGTAATTGCCCCCAAAGGCAGCATTGTAATTGCTGTCAGTAATAATCCCTGACGGATTCGCCCTTTCAATTCATCCCAGTCTTGAGGATCGGCAAGCCGGGAAAAAATCGGTAGCATTGGCACTAATATCACATTAGAAAGAATGCCCAAAGGCGTTTGAATCAATAACCCCGCGTATTGTAAAGCTGAAGCCGCTTGAGGAATGTAGGAAGCTAAAATCAAAATCACGTATAGATTAATATGGGTCATGCCGGACGAAAACGTTGCCGGAGCCATAATTTTCGTAACTTCTTTGACTCCCGGCTGATTGAAATTAAAGCGCAGGCGCAAAGTACCCATGCCTGACTTCCACTGCGCTGGAACTTGGATTAGCCACTGCAAAACGGCTCCAGCTAACGTTCCCCACGCTAAAACCGCTCCACCCAGCATTGCGTATTGGGGAGTAGTAACTTTTTCACCTAGCTGCAACGCCAAAACACCCAGTCCAATAATTACAGTAATGCTAGAGAATATTGGGCTAACTGATGGTAGCCAATACAGATTAGCTGCATTGAGAGTACCAAACCCAATGCCAATTAACCCCGCTAGTAACGCCATCGGAGCCATAATTTGCATTTGTCCGATCGCAATTCTCCGGACTTCCAATCCGTGAGGCGTTGTATTTAACCCTGGTGCTACTAAATCAATAATTCCTGGAGCGAAGAAAATTAAGGCGATCGTTACAAGCAACAGCAACCCACCGACAAAAGTTGTCACTGTTTCCACTAAGGGAGCAGCTTCCGACTTGGGACGTTTGGCTAAAACGCTGACAATTGCACTATGAAATGGCCCATTAATGCCGCCTAGTAAGACTAAAAGAAAGCCAGGAATAACGTAAGCATAGTTAAAAGCATCTGCCACTACACCCACACCAAACACCGCCGCGATCGCTTGAGTGCGTACCAAACCAAAAACTTTACTAATTAACGTTGCCGCAGCAACAATTCCAGCAATTCCAGCTAGAGAGCGAGACGGGGTTGATTTTGACACAAATATATTTAAAAATACCTTAACTTCAATCCCCATTGGGATTTATAAATGATACCGCTCTCTAGCACTGTAGTTTGAGAAGGTCGCTCGATGTTTTGGTATCCCACTAAAATACTAAAAAACATCGCTGTTTTAGTTTGAGTCTGTAATCCCAGTAACAAAAGCATCGCCACAGTGTATTTATGTTAATCTGTGGCGGGTGCAGTAAGGTTTGATATTAGTAAGTAGTAACGGAATAATAGATGATGTTTGGCAACCCCCAGCTTGACGGTAAAGAAAATAACTGGCGATACCAATTAAATAAGTTTGTTAAAGCCAATCAGCGAGAATTGGCTGCTTTGGCTTGGGGTTTTTGGCTGGCAAATGGTGAAAGTCAAGATACGTTGGGTATAGATCTCAAACCCACACCGCATTTTATTTCTTGCCCAAAAGCAGAGTTAGAAAAGCTCAATCAAAATCTTGATAACCATATCCAAGAAATTTTGGGTGTAATTGATGGATATCAACCAGATAAAGAAGTAGTTATTATTGCTATTGGCAATAGTCAAATTAAGCTCATTCAATTTCAAAGCGAACCGCCGCCACCCATTTGTTACGCAGAAATTGCCACCGACGTTGATACTTTAGTTCAGTTATTAGAGCAGCAAATGATTGAGCAAATAAAAGAATAATTTTACAAGTGTTGCGTCTAATTAGTTAACAAGCTGTTGAGTAATTGAATACATATTCAATTTACACTTTACTAATCTTTTTGACGATAGACAAAGTTAAAGCTTTGACTAAAATTGTTGCAGGATAGATTTATCACCGCTCCGCGTATACCCAGATATTATGGGGGGAAAGGAAAATTGTGCATAAAATATCGTCAGAAAGATTGCAGCAAGCAGAACAACACGGAAAGATATCCGAACAACACGGTAAGTTGGTTGAGAAGTTAGGTAAAAAATTAAAAAATTCTAGCTTTAATGCCGAACAACAAAGCAATTTAATCGAGCAGTTTGGTAAAAATACTCAGCAATAGGCCAAAGCCTCACAAAACTATGCGAAATCTGCTCAAAAGCAAAGCATGGATTCAACAGCAGAGTACACGAGGGCGGGTGAAGAACATATAAAAGCTACTTGGGAACACGTAAAAGCTGTAAATGAGTATCTGAAGATAGTTCAACAAAGGCTACAAGATTTTAAAGCAGCTTATGGAAAGCACTTAGAGTAAGCTAACGATACATAACTTCCCTTAAAAAATTCGCCCTACTATCTAACAATTAAATACCCGATCCATCAAAAAACTCTTGAATTGCTTTATCCCTAATTTGACAGCTAGAAACAATGGCTGCGGAAACATCTTTTGCCTCTAAAATCGCCTCATGAGAAGACAATTGTTGATGATGCAGGCTATCTACTTGTTGCTCCAATGCTTCAATGCGATCTAATAAAGCCCGAATTACCTCCGCTTCTGAGTCTGGCAAACTACCGTGTTCTAGCGGATCTACCCTCACTCCCGCACGATAAATAATTC
The DNA here is from genome assembly GCF_057473825.1 of Aliterella sp. E5.1. Classification (NCBI taxonomy): domain Bacteria; kingdom Bacillati; phylum Cyanobacteriota; class Cyanophyceae; order Chroococcidiopsidales; family Aliterellaceae; genus Aliterella; species Aliterella sp. E5.1. The sequence continues at coordinate 15,478 of NZ_JBYCCV010000006.1, read as the reverse complement.
TACCAGGTACGCCTACTACGGTGCAGTTAGAAGGTACATTTCGCAGCACAACCGAACCTGCGCCAATTCTTACATTGCTGCCAACTTCTATATTGCCTAAGACTTTAGAGCCAGCGCCGACTACGACATTATCGCCTAAAGTCGGGTGACGTTTGCCGCTTTCTTTGCCTGTACCACCGAGGGTGACACCTTGATAAATTAGCGCGTAATCGCCCACAATAGCTGTTTCACCAATCACAACGCCCATACCGTGATCGATAAAGAAGCTTCTGCCGATGACAGCACCAGGGTGAATTTCAATTCCCGTCACAAACCGAGCAATAAACGAAATTAAGCGGGGAATAAAGGGAATGCCAAGGCGGTAAAGCCAGTGGGAAAAACGATGCAAGACAATCGCCTGCAAACCAGGGTAGAAAAATAAGACTTCCAACCAGTTGCGGGCAGCAGGATCGCGCTCAAATATAATGCGAAAATCACTTAGCAGTGTAGATAGCACGCTATTGTACCCACCTTGGGTAAAGACTCCATTTTTTATTTTAGCGTCAAGTGTAACTACTCTTGTACGGAAAGAGTGTATTTATACTTGGCTCCTGCCTCGATCGCACCTACCCAAACTTGATAAGACCCAGCTTGCCAGTTGACACTCTCAATACTGGCATCTTGATTACTACCATCATCATCACCACACATAATCATGCCTTTTGGACCTTTGATGACTAAAGTAGTGTCGTTTCTGCCGCTATCTACTTGTACTTTTAAGCGCTCAAAGTCTTTGTCTAGTACCAATATATGGTCAGGATTGGTATCGCCAAAGCCAATACAAGGGCTATTATTGCGATCGCGGTTAGATATAGTAGACAGAGAATAGGAGCCGCCAGTAAAGCCTGTTGCTGTTCCTTGGGCGGGTTTAAAACCAGGCGATAAAGACAGAGAACCAAAATTAGCTGGTTGTGCAGCTACAGGTAACGCACTCATAGCTGCAAGCAGCGCTAAAAAATAGCTGTTTTTAAGTCTAACTAAGGGACGAATAAACTTCATCATAGCCCTGGGAATATTTCCCATAAATTATCTATCTATGCCTACTCTAGCCAATAGAACTAGCAATTAATTTTTTATGTGCCACAGTTTAGGCTGGCATACAATCGCTTAGGGTTGAAATTAATATTTTTCTCTGTTTAATTTCAAACAAAAAGCTAACATTTACCTATTGGGTGTGTACACAACCTCTAATTTAGCCATGCCTCCATTTATCTTAATTATTTTTTTGGCAGTTACGGGAACTTTTTTCACTCAACTATTTATACTATCTCCACTTCATGTATTAGAAAGCTTTAATCTCCCTGGAGGGATATTTTTAGGTTTGTTAGCTCTAGTGCTAGTGTGGTGTTTTGGCGAGTAACTTATTTGGCATTAAATTTGAAGAATATACCGCCAGTCAGTAAGTCTTCTTTATTGTCGTAGCTGCTAATAGTTAGCGATCGCAAATTACTAAAAAATGGTTTGCCTGCTACTTCCAGCAAGCTAATAATTGGCAATTGACGTTTTACTATTGCTTGATTTGCTTGCCAATCGACATATACGTAGCCATCATTTGGCTGGGGAATAGCATTTGTACTAGCTAAAAATTGCGAATCATCTGCCAAAGAGCCATTTTTGTTGATTTTTAAAACTTGTTCCATGGCAGAGATTGAGGTTGCAAAAATTTCGTAGTTGTCTACGGTAGTATGTACCCCTTGGACTTTGGCATTGAGGGTAATAGATGGATCTGATGAATTTTTCTCTTGCTTGGCTACAGGGGTTAATTGCGTCCATGCAGAGACTTTTTGATTGGCTAAGGGTAAGGAAGTAATGCTTAATTCCTTAGTAGACGCGATCGCATTTAACTTCTCTATTCCTTCTACAGCGCGATCGCTTCTTTCTACGGCAAAAATCCAATCATTGTTTGGCAGCTTTCCTAGGGCGTATTCTCCCTCTACCCAACTAAAAACATCATCTAATAAATTTATTCCCCAATTTGCTTGAAGCTCGGCTATTGGCTTTTCAACCAACTTCGTTATCGATAATCCTGGAGAAACTTGCGCCCAAAATTGCTGCAAATTACTATCGGGTAACTTACTTAAATCTACTCCAGAAATTGCCAAGCTTACAGTAGAAGGAATGTACCGTAAAGCTTTTGCTGGTTGCGATAAGGTAGAAATCGGCGGCAATATTTCTTGATCTAATCCTGCTACTACTGTCGTTTCTGCAAGTAACCCTTGGGGGTTCAATTCAAGAGCGACAATTTGACTTTCGTAGGTTGGCGGTGATTCTACTTTTCCCCCAGCCAAACTAGGGTAATTTAGAAAAGCTAAACCTACTTTGCGCGCAGGTAATTGAGTAAGTGCTTGCTGGTATTGACTAGAAGTTGTGAGATTGAGATCGGGCGCTTGAACGTTATTTATTGCTTCTTTCAACACTTGGGCATGATTGGCAAATAGGACAAAATCATCGCCTACTACTGCCCCAGATAAACCACCTTCAGCTTTGGTTAATATATTTTCTGGTTGCAAACGAGCAGTGTTACTTAGTAACCTAATACCGTTGTATTCTTCGATAACTAAATTAGCTCCCGCGATCGCCTTTCTTGCAAACAGTAACTCGACAAAATCCCGGCTTTTAGCTGCGTCTTTAGTCTCAACAGCGATCAAATACCCCGGTTGTTGTCCATTACTAGGATCGCGATCGCGATCTACGCTAGTTACGGCTACAGTAATTTCATCTCCTACCCAAGGCTTGATATCTTGCTCGTAGTCAACGCCAGTATTGGCTAGTACGCTAGTTTTGAGTTGGTTTAGTTCTTCTTTAGTTTTGCGTCTTTCTTTGGGGCTTGCTACTACTTGCGCCAAATCTTCTAAGCGATCGGGATTTACTAACATTGACACCATAATTGGCGCAAGCTTGGGTACAAATATCGCTGCTGTAGGCGTTTTTTGGCTGCCAATTAGGGCGTTGCTTCCCACGTTACAACCGCTAAGCCCGGTTAAGACTAAAATTACAACGGTTAATATAGAAAAAAATGACTTTTGATTCATGTCCTAAAACCACTTGCAAAGATTAATATTGACAAAACATCAACATTATGATTTCCCTTAAAGAGTGAAATAAATTCTTTTGGGAATGCTAAAACTAAGTTTAATACCCAGCAAGAGCAAGATGTCAGCCCAATTTCAACCGCCGATCGCCTCCGTTAGTGTAGAAGAACTTGCCCAACGCCTCAAAAGTGGTGCAACAGAAGGATTGCAGTTGATAGACGTGCGGGAATTAGAGGAAATTGTGATCGCATCTATTCCTAGTTTTGTTGTCTTACCTTTGAGCCAATTTAACCAATGGGCAGAGCAAATAACTACTCGTTTCGATCCTCATCAGGAAACCTTGGTACTTTGTCATCATGGCATTCGTTCTGCCCAAATGTGTCAGTGGTTGGTTAGCCAAGGATTTACCAATGTCAAAAATATTACTGGTGGAATTGATGCTTACGCCAACCAGTGCGATCGGGGCATTGCCCTGTACTAAATCGTCATGATTGAAATACTGACGAATAATTGCGTCTAACCTCTACAATTTATTTGTTATCTTGTATAAATAGATTCAAATGTTTAACGAATTTTTGGGCAAAATCTTTGCAAGCTCATAACAAAATTGTGCGTCACGTCCGCTTCAGCTATGCAAGTCCAGCTTACTAATAGACAACAACACATACTTTGGGCAACAGTCCGCCACTATATCGCTACAGCCGAGCCTGTAGGTTCAAAAGCTTTAGTAGATGGGTATAAGCTGCGTGTCAGCCCCGCGACAATTCGCAACGCAATGGGGGTACTCGAAAAAGCTGGATTGCTCTATCAACCCCACACATCGGCGGGTAGAGTCCCTTCAGATTCTGGCTACCGAATTTATGTAGATGAATTAATTACTCCTTCAGAAGTTGCGACGCGCCAATTAGAGCAAGTATTGCAATTGCCCAAGGAAGATTGGAGTTTGGAAGCTTTATTGCAAGGTGCGGCACAAATACTCGCAACGGTTAGCGGCTGTATTACGTTAATTACTATGCCGCAAACAAGTACGGCTAGTCTGCGGCATCTCCAGCTAGTACAGGTAGATCCGGGACGAGTAATGGTAATTGTCGTTACCGATGGCTACGAGACCCAATCGGCGTTGATGGAGTTACCTAGCGCAGAAGATAGCCAAATTGATGTTGAAGTAGTAGAAAGAGAGTTGCAAATTCTTTCTAATTTTTTAAATAGTCAACTGCGGGGGCAAAGTCTAGCCCAGTTAGCAGTATTAGATTGGAGTGAGTTGGACTTAGAGTTTCAACGCTACGGTGATTTTCTGACAAATTTCTTAGCCGATTTGCATCGTCGCGCCAAGCCACCCGCCGCTACCCAAATTATGATTCGCGGCGTATCGGAAGTATTGCGTCAGCCAGAATTTTCCCAATTGCAGCAAGTAAAAACAATCATCCATCTGTTGGAAGAAGAACAAGAACAACTTTGGCAGTTAATATTTACTGAACCAGAGGTTGTAGGATTGGGCAGACAGCGAGTAACAGTACGAATTGGCGCAGAAAACCCCCTAGAACCAATTCGCAGTTGTACGTTGATTTCGTCTACTTATCGTCGGGGTAGCGTACCTGTAGGTAGTGTAGGGGTACTAGGTCCTACGCGGATGGATTACGAAACTGCGATCGCGGTAGTAGAAGCGGCGGCAGATTATTTATCTGATGGGTTGAGTTAATCAGTAAAATAAAACCACTTTTTGTTGCAATAAAACGATAATAGTAAACATACCAAATGATAATAATGTTTGGAGCGGGAAGTTAATCTAAAACCTAAGATACTTATGAGTAAAAAAATTGCTTTTGTAGCTTTGTGGCTGAGTTTTGTAACTTATGCTTTTTTTCTCGCGCCTCCAGAACAACCGGGAACTTTTGAATTAATTAAAAATCTTTCTACAGGTGTTTGGGATGGTATTAATCCCTTAATTATATCTTTATTTAATATTATGGGCATTTTGCCAATGATATATAGTTGCTTACTATTTATTGATGGTAGAGGACAAAAAATATCTGCCGGGCCTTTTGCTTTGGTTTCTTTTGGAGTTGGGGCTTTTGCACTTTTACCTTATTTATTTTTACGTCAACCAAATCCAGAGTTTCCGGGTAAAAAAAATTGGTTTATTAAACTACTAGATTCTCGAATTACAGGAATTTTTCTATTTGTTAGTGCTGCAATTTTAGTTGCTTATGGGTTAGTAAATGGCGATTGGGCAGATTTTGTACAGCAATGGCAAACCAATCGTTTTATTAATGTAATGAGTTTAGATTTTTGCTTACTTTGCTTGTTACCGTCGGTACTCATTGGCGATGATATGGCGCGTCGTAACATGGATAACCCTACACTATTTTGGATTACAGCATTACTACCGTTATTTGGAAGTTTGATTTATTTATCTTTGCGATCGCCTTTACCGGAAAAGAGCGAACAATTATCTAAGGCGCAAGCAATATCTATATAATAGACTCCCTATTTGATTTGTAAGGGACAATTTATGAATCTCAAAGACTTGAAGACAGAACAAATTAAGGATTATATTCGAGACGAGCAAACAAAAGGACGTTCTTTAAGAGAAATTGTCAAAGAAGTTGCACTAGAGCGTCAGGATGTGACCATTCTAAGCCACGAGTCAAAAGCAGCAAAGCAGCAAATATTAGAAGTATTAAAATAAAGCTCGTGAAATATTAAATCTCTTTAAAATTTGCAAAGGATAGCTTGTGCAATGCAAAAACATAACTGGTCACTATGGTTAGTATGGGCAGGATTTATTGCCTACATTTTACTATTAGCACCACCTTTACATTTGCCAGAAACAATCGCGTTACTAACAAAGATATTGACTTTCCAATGGGGAGAAGTTAATCCAATTATTTTGTCAATATTTTCTCTAGTGGGAATTTGGCTAATAATCTATAGTTGCTTGCTATTTATTGATGGCAGAATGCAAAAAATCCCTTTTTGGATTTTTGCTTTAGCTGCCGTAGGTTCGGGTGTAATTGGGTTGATACCGTACTTAGCATTGCGAGAATCAAATCAAGAATTTATAGGGAAAAAAGATAGCTTTCTAAACTTACTAGATTCTCATTCCACAGGCGTTATTTTGACAGTATTTACAATATTCGTGCTAGGTTATGGCGTATTTGCAGGAAATTGGACAGATTATATTCAACAATTTCAAAGCGATCGCTTTATCAATGGCATGAGCTTAGCATTTTGCCTATTTGCTGTGCTATTTCCGACAGTTTTGGGCGATGATATGGCAAGACGCGGCTGGCTGCGAGACTCTCAGCTATTTTGGGTAATAGCGCTAGTACCGTTATTTGGGGCGTTATTGTATTTGTGTTTGCGCCCGCCATTAATTGAATCTACAAGCTAGGGTGGAGATGCGCCTATTTTTTAGCTGGAAATGATTAGTCGAAGAAAAAATATTGTTAGATTAATTAGACAAATATTTGCAGTATTTCAATATAGTGGACGGGCGCTGGAATTAGTTTGGAACACCAGCCGCACTCTAACAATAATTTTGGCAGTTTTGACAGTAATCGCTGGTTTGCTGCCCGCCGCGATCGCCTATATTGGGAAATTAATTGTTGATAGCGTCATTCTTGCTTCCCAATCGGGACTAAATAGCGATCGCAATTGGGCTTTTATTTATCTGGGAATAGAAGCTATTGTAGTTGCAATTCTTGCCGGAAGCCAAAGAGGGCTAAGTATTTCGCAATCTTTGCTGCGGGTACTATTAGGGCAAAAAGTTAATGTTTTAATCCTCGAAAAAGCGCTAACTTTAGATTTAGCTCACTTTGAAGACTCAGAATTTTATGACAAAATGAGTCGGGCGCGGCGAGAAGCTTCTAGTCGTCCTTTGAGCTTAGTGAGCGGTACTTTTAAATTAGTCCAAGATAGTATTTCTTTGGCTACTTACGGCGGTTTGCTGCTGAAGTTTTCCGGCTGGGTGTTAGTGGTACTAATCCTCGCGGCTGTACCTGCTTTTATTGCTGAAACTAAATTTGCTGGCGTAGCTTTTCGGTTATTTCGCTGGCGTGCGCCAGAAACGCGAGAACAAACCTATTTAGAAACTTTAATTGCTAGAGAAGACTTTGCCAAAGAAGTGCAGTTGTACCAATTAGGTGCAATGCTACTCCAGCGCTACCGCGATATTTTTAATCGATTGTACTCAGAAGATCGCAACTTAACCCTCAAACGGGGAATATGGGGTTATTTGCTGGGGTTAGTTAGTACATCGGCTTTTTACATTGCTTATTTGTGGATTGTGACTGAAGCTGTCGCATCGCGCATCTCTCTAGGGGATATGACGATGTATTTAGTCGTATTTCGCCAAGCACAAACTACTTTTGCAAGTTTTCTTAGTTCCATTGGCGGAATGTACGAAGATAACTTATATCTTTCTAATTTGTATGAGTTTTTAGAGCAAGAGATTCCGCAACCATTAGGTAAACGTACCAAAGGTTTAATTCCTGGGGATGGCTTGCGGTTTGAAAATGTTTCCTTTACTTACGCCGGAAGCCAGCAAAGCGCCTTAAAAAACGTCTCCTTGCACCTAAAACCAGGGGAAAAGTTAGCAATTGTAGGCGCTAATGGTTCGGGCAAAACTACGCTAATTAAGCTGTTAACGCGGCTATATACCCCCAGTAGCGGGCGAATTGTCTTAGATGGGGTAGATTTGCAGGAATGGGATATGGACGCATTACACAAGCGGATTGGGGTAATATTTCAAAACTTCGTGCGCTACCAATTTACTGTTGGTGAAAACGTAGGCGTTGGCGATGTAGAACACTTTGAAGACGCGGCGAAGTGGAAAACCGCCGCCGAAAAAGGAATGGCTTTACCTTTTGTGGAAAAAATGCCCGACAAATTTCAAACTCAGTTAGGGCGCTGGTTTAAAGATGGACAAGAATTATCGGGAGGTGAGTGGCAAAAAATCGCTTTATCTCGCGCATTTATGCGCACTAAAGCCGATATTTTAGTCTTAGACGAACCCACCGCCGCCATGGATGCAGAGGCGGAAGTACAGATATTTGACCGTTTTCGCAGCTTGGCAAAACATCAAATGGCAATATTAATTTCTCACCGTTTTTCTACCGTCAGAATGGCAGATGCGATCGCAGTTTTAGCTGATGGCGAATTAATCGAACAAGGAACCCATGAGGAGTTATTAGCCGCCAATGGTCGCTATGCAAGGCTTTTTACGCTCCAAGCTGCGGGGTATCACTAAAATATCTAAGTTAATAGCTGTTTATACATTTCGACTAATTTATTGTTTAAATTGGTAATGTTATATCGATTTTCTACATATTGACGACCTGCTTTACCCATTTGAAGCCATGCTTCCGGGTGTTCGACAAGATAATTTAATTTTTCAGCTAATGCTTCTACATCTTTTTCTGGAACTAAAAAACCTGATTTTCCATCTAATAAACCTTCAGGAATGCCGTTATGCAGTGTAGATACAACTGGTAATCCCATCGCTTGAGCCTCTTGTAACACTAATGCTTGACCTTCTCGATCTCCATTAGCCGCAGTCACGCTAGGTAGCATAAATATATGAGAAGCAGCATAAAGCTGGCGCACTTGCTCTTGCGTCATCCATCCTACTAACTTAATATTTTCTGAGATCTCCAACTCTAAAATTAGGTTTTCTAAAGATTTTCGTAATATACCATCTCCAACAATTGTATAGATAATTTTTGGGTTTTTCTCTACAACTTTTGCGATGGCTTTGATGCCATATTCAATTCCTTTTTTTTCTACTAATCTACCAATGGTAATAATTTTTACTACTTCCCCAACAATGAGTTTTCTTTCGCAAAAAGCATACTGAGAAATTTCCAACCCTACGGGTAGTTTAACTATTTTATTTTGAGGGCAGCCCAAGCCTATAGTCTGTTTTTTTGTAAAATCTGTATTAACTGTATATAAATCCCCTTTTTGAAAAAGCCGTAGGTAATAATCTTTCCCACTCTGTTGAGGTATTGCATTTACATCTACACCGTGGAATGTTGTAACTAGCTTTCCCTGGATCGCACCAACATCTTTTAAGGCAACGCCTTTTAACCCATTCCAACCAAAGTGACAATGCAAAATATCATAGGACAAACCCTGATTAAGCCACGGTATTACCTCATACAAAAGTGTTAATAAGCTTAATTGTTGTTTATGCTTGAAAATGCTTACTAAAATCCGTAGCATGATTAGCGGAGCTTTAGGAAAATTACTTAAAAACAAGCGGATTGCTTTTAATATGCGTGCCGAGCGAATATTGGGTATAGAAGCTGCATAGTAGGTACGTGATGAGAGACGATATTTCTCTACATCTGGATGTACTTTGGAGTCGTTTCTATTTATTGAGGCATAGATATCAACTTCGTATCCCAACTTAATCAGTTCGACTATTTGGTTCAAAATAAATGTTTCAGACAAAGCTGGAAATTCACTAACGATAAAAGCAATTTTCATTTAATTTCTCTTACTAGACTTTTTGATATCCAATCAATAAGAGGGGGCTAAAGACATATAAGTCAGATCCATTGCGATCACTTTACTATAGTCTTGAGCAAAAGTTATCCAAATGCTGCGGATGGCTAAACTCAACAGCATTGAGAAAAACAATATCCAATTTAGCCATAGTTTCTCTTGAAAATCTAGAAATATTCTGTAAAAGTTTTAAATTCTTTAGAATTGCCGCCTTAGCTATTGGTACAGACAATAAAAAGCCCATAAAAAAAAAGAGGCATAGTGCCTCCTTTTTGATTACGTCAGTATTTTTAGTAACTTACACGAGCTTGAGATCGGAATACTCAGCTAACAAATCATCTGCCGTCAACGTATCTCCTTCAGCCTGGGGTGTCCAAAGCACTTCAATGGCTAGTAAGCGATCGCTAGATACTCCGCCCAAAACTCGCAGTGCTTGACGCAAATCTTCTGCACTATTTATTTGCGGCATTTCTAGATTACCCAAAGTTGCCGCCAGCAAGGTAACAACAATATACTCTCCAGGTCCTTCCGTAATTAAACGAGTTGGGTTATCTAACGCGCCACCTGCGGCAGGTAAAGTAGCTCTGGGAGGTGCAGCTTTTAGCTGGTTGTTGAAATTAGACAGAGTTTCTTCTGTAAACTTACTGCGTTCTGCCAGCGACAAACGATTGAACTGAGATTCTGCCGCACCTAATAGCGCTTTTTGGCTATTTCCCGCCGCGTAAGACCAGTATTCGGGGTGGCGAAGCAACGCTAGAGAAGTTTCTTGCAATACTTCGGCGCGTCCTTCAGGGGAATTGGTATCAGCCGTTTCTGCTATCCGGTTAAGCTCTGCTTGCAATTCGCGGGCATTTGCCAGCATACCTACTTGCAAGCGATTGATCGAAACAGTGGGATTGCTGCTGTACTGGGCTTCGTCTTCGCCGCCACTAGCGCGACGGAAGCTCTGCAAAAGGAAATTGCCGATCGCCAGCGCAATTAAAATTGTAAATAAACCACCAAAACCGCCACCAATGCCAAAAAATGGCAAGACAAAGGGAAAGCCAAATCCACCACCGGGGTAGCCATAGCCATAGCCGCCACCGGGATATCCATAACCACCGCCAGGAGCGTAGGTACGACTAGGAGGTGCGTAGGTACGGCTAGGCGCTCTAAAAGAGCCTCCACCAATCCGCCCACCACCACGAGCCGCTAAGGCTCCATCAGCGTGTCCTAGAGCTAAAGTAACGATTAGACCAAGGACAAATAAAGGTTTTAAAAGTGGTTTAATTGCCAAAAGCAGTTTGTTACGCATAACAGATTTCCTAAAAAAACAATTGGTCGGTAGCGGAGTTCAAAAATCTGGAGACATACTTTAGCTACCGAGCTAAATAAATTCTCAACCAGTCCGCCCCGCGCCGGATGGCAAAAATTATTGGTCTAATTTTTGCTCCTACTTACCTTTAACTTAAGGCTACCTTTTTAATTTATCGTTTCTCATCCTTCTTGGGGAGCGATCTCAATAGCAGATCTCTGGGTGAGATAACCGAACACAAGCTTAATTAGCCGCCACCAACAATCGTGACGACTTCTAAGCGATCGCCTGTTTGCATTTTTGTCTCTGTCCAAAATTGCCGAGGGAGAATTTCGCCGTTGTACTCTACTACGACGAGGCGCGGGTTAAACCCTAATAGCTCCAGCACTTCGGGCAATAACGAACCTTCGTTGCAGGTAAAAGCCTCACCATTTACTTGCAGGGCGATCGCATTAGGCATGATTATCTGAGTAGTCTGGGGGTAAACTTCGCATTGCTGGACGGCGATTTAATTGCGCTAAAAAATACTGAGCTATTAAAGTGGGGTGCTGCGCTTGCATCAAACTCCGCACTACCGCCACCCGTTCGCCTCCGGCTCCGATTACGTCATTAACGTTATTTACACTAATTCCGCCGATCGCAAACCAGGGAACGGTGGAATACTGTGCGGCGTAACGCACGTAATCTAACCCGGCGGCGGCTTTACCTGGCTTAGTTGGGGTTTCGTAAACTGGTCCTACACCAATGTAATCCGCACCTTGCTCGATGGCTTGCTGCATTTCTTCGGGATTAGTTGTCGAACTACCAATAATTCTTTGCGAGCCGAGTAATTCTCTAGCTACGCTTACGGGTGTATCCTGTTGTCCCAAATGCACTCCATCGGCGTTTACTGCCATTGCTATATCTAGGCGATCGTTGACTATAAATAATGCCCCGTACTGATGGCAAAGTTGGCAGAGTTTGGCGGCGGCGGCTAGACGGGTGCGATCGTCGGTAGTTTTGTCGCGGTACTGTACTAGAGTTAATCCGCCTTGCAATGCTGCTTCGACAATATTAAATAAGCGATCGCTTGGGGATGTAACGAAATACAGCTTTGAGTCTGCAAGTATTTGTTGGCGCTGGTAGCCTAATAAGTGACTTTCGAGGGTGTAAACCCGATAGCGAATTTGCTTAAATGCACCGCCCATGGTCGGATGATAAAGCTTGCCATATTCTTCTAATACCCTTAAAGCTTCTTGGACGCGAGAGAAATTTACTTGCAATAGTTGCTCGATACTACTGCGTTGCTGCTCTTGGGGGTGGGTTAATTCTGTACCCGGATCGCCGGGAGTGTCTCGCGCTGCTCTTAGTTCGGGTGTATGCCAACTCGCCAATTCTTGGCGTAATTGCTTGCATTCATCAGTCAACTCGGCGCTATTGATACCAAAGCGACACCATTCTTCAATAATTCTTAGCCCTTCACGGGCGCGGTCTAAGTTGGCATCCAAGATGCGACAAACCGTTGCCTGCACTTGTACTCCTTGGTTATGTCTATTGACCATCAATCGCATTGGCATTAGTCTTTTTATCCTATCAGCCAATGTTACTGTTTCCACAATGTGACAGTTACTTAACAAGGAGTGGTTGTTTATTAATATAAGCTTTACCTACCTTGGAGTCATGAAACTATTGTGATGGCAAAACGGCTGGTTAATGACTAAAAATAACTACTTTTTTTAGCCATTGATTTTATTGGGCATCGGCTGTATAAACAAAGCAAATATATAAAAATGCTTGCCAGCAATTTAGAAGCTAGTAGATAGCTGAAAACAAACAGCTTGCAACTAACAGATTCTTATTACTGTCATTAAAGAATGCCACAATTGTAAATTTAGAGATTGATTAGAGGAGTGTCGTGAGTTTCTTCCATCATCCCAGATATTTTTTTAAGATAACAAAAACTTGGAATTGTTTAGTTATTCCGGTATTGGGCTTGACAGCTAGCGCTGTATTGTACTGCTCCGATCTAGTAGCTCAACCGCTCAAGATGGGAGAAGTAGTTGCTCAAGTACCTACTTCTGCAAACAAGTTATTTGTGAACCCCACAGGGAATGCGACGGGCAACGGGAGCGAAGCTGCGCCTTTTAAAACGATTACCCAAGCATTGCAAATAGCGGCAGACAATAGTGTGATTGTTTTGGCGAGTGGTACTTATAGCGCCGAATCGGGGGAGACATTTCCTTTAGTTCTCAAGAGCGGGGTATCTATTGTCGGCAATTCTCAATCGCGGGGGCGAGATATTGTCATCCAAGGCGGTGGTACTTATATGAGCCGCACTTTTGCTAGGCAAAATATTACAATTTTGGGAGCAAATAATGCCACCATTTCGGGAGTAACAGTTACAAATGCCAATCCGCGCGGTTATGGGTTGTGGATTGAATCAAGTAGCCCAACGGTGAGCAACAATACTTTTACGGGCAGTAAACACGATGGCATTTCAATTACGGGCAATAGTGCGCCAAAAATTCGCAGCAACTATTTTTACCTCAATGGCGCTAATGGGATGACTATTTATGGCACATCAGCGCCAGAAATTCAGGAAAATGTTTTTGAAAAAACTGGGTTTGGCATCAACATTAATCAAAAAGCAGCGCCAATTCTCACAAATAATCGTATAGTGCAAAATCGCTCTGGAATTGTTACCCAAGCTAGTGCTCGTCCCGTATTGCGCGGCAATATTATTGAAAATAATACTGAAGATGGATTAGTTGCAATTTCTACTAGCTGGCCAGATTTAGGCACGCAAGCCGATCCAGGGAAAAATGTGTTTCGCCAAAATGGACGCTTCGACATTAATAGCAGCGCCTCAAAGCAAGTATTGGTAGCTTTTGGCAATCAACTAGAACGCGATCGCATTAGCGGGAATTTAGACCTTAGCGGGAGAGTAAACCCAAATCAAGCCCAAATTGCCCAAAATGTCCCCAACGTTAGCAGCCAGCCAATTAAGCCTGTTGTCGCCCCGATAGCTACAACCCCAGCATCGCAGTTATCCGCATCACCTGTAGGCAATATTCAACCGCCTAGAAGGGCAGCATCGCAATTACCTACACCACCTAGAGCGATCACCCAAGTAAAGCCTAATAGTAATGCAGCTTCTACTGAAGAAATCGAGATTATTGTCCCCGCACCCGAAAACAACCAAGCAAGGGCGATCGAAGTTGCAGCAAGTGTTCCTCAAGGTAGCGATACTGCCAATGTTTCCCAAGTCGATGTTCTTCCACCGCCGATTGTATCTGGGCAAATTAACCCGCCAGCAACAATAGACAAAAATCTACCTGTACTGCAATCTGCCCAAATTGTCGAAGCAGAACTTTTACCTGTACCTAGTGGCAATATTCCTGTTGGCAACAGCCGTAAATTGCCTCAAGTACCCGTGCAGCAAAATGCGCGTCCCTCAGATGGTAGTCCTCCATTGCCACCTACCCAAGCAACCAGCCTTGGCTTGCGTTATCGAGTAACAGTAGCCGCCGATAGTAAAAGCCAACAAGAACGAGTGCGGAGTCTTGTGCCAGGAGCGTTTAGAACGTTTAATAATGGTAAGGTGCTGATGCAAGTGGGAGCTTTTAGCGATCGCGCTAAAGCTATGGAAATGCAGCAATATTTGAGCGGTCAAGGGGTAACAGGCAATATCGAGCAGCTAAATTAGAGGTTGACGTTGCTACGAAGTGCGATCGCACTTAAGTAGAAAGTAGCCTTTAATTCAAAATTAATGAAGCATGGAATTGGTAATATTTATTGGTTTGCAAGCTTCCGGAAAAACTACTTTCTATCACGCTCATTTTGCGGCAACGCACCAACATATTAGCAAAGACTTATTTCCCAATAATAAAAATAAAGATAGGAGACAGACACAATTAATTACTGCTGCATTAAATGAGGGAAAATCTGTAGTTGTTGATAATACCAACCCTACAACTGTTGTACGCGCGCCACTAATTGAAATTGGCAATAGTTACGGTTGTAAAATTATTGGCTATTACTTTGATTTGCCTATTAACTTATGTTTAGAACGCAATTCCCAACGCATTGGTAAAGCAAAAGTTCCAGAAGTAGGCATTTATGCAACGGTGAAAAAATTAACGCGTCCTAGTTATGGTGAAGGATTCCACTATTTGTTTGATATTAATACAGATTCGCTACTTGACTGAGAAAATAAATGGATAGCGATAGTTTTGAAGATGAAATGCGTGAAGGAGAATATTTCCATAATTTGCGAATTATGCCGGGTGCGTAGGTAGTAATTCGCGTTGATGGGCGAGGGTTTTCTAAGTTTACTGAATCACGTCTTGAAAAACCTTTTGACTTGAAGTTTCATGAAATGATGGCAGAAACTACGGAAGTATTGCTGCAAGAAATTAAAGGTATTTATGCTTACACAGAAAGCGATGAAATCTCAATTCTTTGTGCGCCAAACTGGGATTTTTTCGACCGCAGCTTATACCAATTCTTTATGAAGCTGCGCTAAATAAAGCTTCAAGGATGAAATTGTAAGAAGTGAGAGAAGCAATCGTCTCAGGAGTGATGGCAAGGAGTGCATCAGTTAACTTCTGCTGTAGTTGTGGGA